>DATAML010000054.1:0-2370 GCA_036260545.1 Caproiciproducens sp. | reverse complement strand
GGATTTTGACTTTTCATCCAGCGCGTGAAAAGGTTCGTCCAGAAGATAAAGGTCGCCGCCGTAGGCAAGCGCGCGCGCGATGGATACACGCTGGCGCATGCCGCCGCTCAGCTCGCCGGGGCGTTTGTCCGCCTCGCCGGGCAGACCGACCCGCTCCAGCCATTCCTGCGCCACAGCTGCGTTCTGTGCCGCGCTGCCGCGAAGCACCGCCGCCACGTTCTCCCCGGCGGTAATCCACGGGAGCAGCCGGTCCTCCTGAAACACATAAGAAATTCTCCGCTTTTTTGTTCCGAGGATTTCCCCTGATTCCAGCTTCAGCAGCCCGGCAATACAATTTAACAGCGTTGTTTTCCCACAGCCGGACGGCCCGAAGAGGCACACCGTACCGCTTTTCGGAAATTTCAGCGAAAAACCGTCCAGCACGGTTTTCTCCTGAAAGCTTTTTTCTGCGCTTTTTATCTCCAGTTCCATACAAACCCCTTACGCAACCGCATTGTATTTATGCCCGACCGTTTTCATCAGCCGAACCATCAGCTTTTCCAGAATCACGCTCATCACGATGACAACGACCGTCCACGCAAACAGGTCGGCGGTTTCCATATAGATTTTGGAATCATAAATCTGCCCGCCGACGGACAGCTTCGTATTGGACAGGACTTCGGCTGCAATGCCGGTTTTCCATGCCAGCCCCATACCCGTAGTGCAGGCTGCGGTAAAGTACGGCATGACGGACGGGATGTAAACCCGCCTTACTGTACGCGCAAGGCCGAAGCGGTAGGACTGCGCCATCTGCAGCAGGTTCCCGTCGGTTTTTGCGATACCGTTCTTCACGTTTTCCAGTACAATGGGCATGATTTCAAGGAAAGCGGCGAAAGCGGGCACATGCTCCGACCGTATCCAGACAAGCGCCAGAATAATAAAGGAAACAATCGGCGTCGCCTTTATGATGCTGATTACAGGATATAAAATTTCATACATTGTTTGAGATGCAGAAGTGAAAACTGCCAAAATCACCCCGATCGCCAACCCGAACAGAAAGCCGGACAGTACATGTCCCATGGAATTGAGCGCGGTAATCCAGAATGCACTGTCGCCGGAGAGCACCGCCAGCCTTTGCAAAACACGAACAGGAGATACAATGAGTATCTCCTGCTTTACAATCCAATAAAGTACCTGCCAGACGCCGAGCCAAAAGGCTGCCGACAGAACTTTTTCGATCATCTTATGTTTCTGAAAGTAATTATTTTTCGTAATAGAAATCATCACCCGGCAATTTCCCTCCGACGGACTTTGGATTTGCTTTATAAAGCACGTTTAAAAAATCAGGGATTTTGGCTTTCATCTCGCTGCCGTCCATATACACGATATTGCAGTTCGGAATTGCTTTTTTTGCAACCGCGGCGGGCATGATTCCGTATTTCTCCGATAACGCGGCCGCCTGCTCTATGTTCGAATTTGTAAATTCGGAGGAAGCTTTATATTCCTCCAAAAATTTGTTAAACGCTTCCCTGTTCTTTTCGGCAAAGTCCTTTCGGACGATCAGGCAGCCCATGGTGAGCACGCTCTTGTCCCCGGCCGCCTTGTTCCATTCCTTAGTTATGTCCAGCGCAATTTTGACATCCTTGTTTTTCGCCGT
Source organism: Caproiciproducens sp. (assembly GCA_036260545.1). Lineage (GTDB taxonomy): Bacteria > Bacillota > Clostridia > Oscillospirales > Acutalibacteraceae > DATAML01. The sequence goes on along the minus strand of DATAML010000054.1, from coordinate 734 downwards.
AACCTGCGTGACAAAAGGTTCGGGTAAAACCGCAATTTTCGCTTTGCCGGAAATGACAAGCGCAGCAAGTTCCGCATGCTCCGCCTTATATTCTACCTTAACATCCTTACCGACTTCAAGTCCGTTCTGCTCTAAAATATAATTCAGCGCATATTCCGGAGTGGAGCCCTGGCCGGAGGAATAAACGGTTTTCCCTTTTAAATCCTTTATACTGGCAATATTTTCACCGTTTGTCAAAACGGACAGCACGCCGAGGGTATTGACAGCGGCCATCTGTATTTTTCCGTTCGTCTTGTTGTACAGGGTGGCAGCCAGATTGGTCGGAACGGCTGCCGCATCGATTTCCCCGGTGGATATTTTGGATACAATTTCATCCGGTGCCCCGGCCAGGGTAAACTCGTAACGGTTGGAGGAAGTTGCGTCGCTGTCGCTCATCAGCTTGAGCATTCCGAGGCCGGTAGGCCCCTTCAGCGTTGCCAGCTTGATGGTTGCCTTTTGGGTATTCCCCACGCTTACCACAGTGGCTGATGCCGGACTGGCTGACGAACCGACGTTGGAACTCCCGCAGCCGGAAGCCACAGAAAGGAACAGGAGTGCCGCAAGTGTTACGGATGTGATTTTTCTGGATAAATTCATGATATACCTTCCTTATATAAAATACTAATTATTTATAAATTACATCCGGGTTTAATTATGTAAACCCGCCGGATTTCAGACGTTCCAAATCGAGTATC
>DATAML010000044.1:0-8878 GCA_036260545.1 Caproiciproducens sp. | reverse complement strand
TATGTACGGTAGATTTGCTTACACCAAACTTTTTTGCCGCGCCTCGCACAGTGGTCTTATTCTCGATTATGTACTCGCCGAGTTCCACGGCGCGCTCCTCAACAATACCTTTCACTGTTCCACCCTCCAAACGATTCCGATTGCTAATAAGTATGCGGGGAGGGAGGGAAATAGTACAGAACGGGCTTGCCCCAGAGAGTAAAAGTGTCGGAGAAATAATTATCGGTAGGGGCCTCCGATCACCAGTACATAGTTTAGAGAGAGTACCAATCCCTAGCTTTCTTATTTTACAGCTGCGGTATTCCGGTATGTGCAGCAGTTGAGGGACAGATAAAATCTTTACCTGTGCAAAAATTCATTCTTTGAGGAGATCCAAGGAGATATAAAGTAAATTTTACTCTTCCTTATCTCAAAATTAACACTTTATTATTACAATAAACAAGAAAGTGTCGGAAAGGAAGAGAAGAGAATATTAAAAATAAACATAGTATTAAGAAAAGCAACTGCTTTTATACTGGCTTTGATGATGATCTTTACTTATTTTCAGCCATGTTTTGATGTAAGCGCTGAGTCAATAAAGGACAGTTCTAACCTGCTTGCGGCTGTAAAGGATAGCACAAGCCAGACAATGAATACTCTGGCAGATGAAAATTTGGCAAATGGCATTCATTACACTGAAGAGGATATTACCAATTACAGGAATGAGGTAGGGCACAGGGTTCGATTTAACCATCTTGTCATCGATCCTTCAACAGAAAACATCAAAATCATATCTGCGAAAGCACAGGACACCGTTAACGCTATGGAAACGATCGGCGACCAGGCTCAGCGTGAAGTCCTGAAAGGGAATAATGTTGTTGCCGGCATTAATGCGGATTCCTACGATATGGACTATGGCATTAACCGGGGAATCCTGATTAAAGACGGCTGCATAATCAACAGTCAGCCAAGTTATTCCTATACTGCTGAGATTCAGGACTTTTTCGTTGATAAAAACGGGAAAGCATATATTGATCCGCACCTATGATACATCTTTGTGGAAATGGGATGATGTAAATAAAAAACGTACATCGAACGGTACGATGAACATGATCCCACTCTGGGATGATGCATCCGATTATGCAAAAAACGGTAATTGGAACGAACCCCTGCGCGCTTCCCTGGAGAAAAGTTACACGGCAAAGGTCATGCCGAGGAAATTTGGCATGTGGGTATACAGCGGCGATGAAAACAATGACGGAATCAGCGACAATAAAAACTGTATGCTTACGGCTGTATTCTGCACGAAATGCGGCGGTCCCAGCGACTATGGAATTTCCAAGAGCCTGAATATGACCGGATCTATGGACTGGATCAGCTGGAAATACCTTGAAGCCGATATCCCTCAGGACTGGGCCATGCCAATTGTCTTTAACTATTTCTGGATGTCCAATACCAACTGCTCACTAACACCGGCGCAGAATTATAAGACCAGTGTTCTTGTAGACGATCTCAAGTATATATACAGCGATGAAAGCAGGATCTTTCCGGGCCGGTGTTTTCCGCAACCACGCCCAAAACAGGCGGGTTCTATAAAAGCAAGCTGGATTTCTCCACAGTTATTACCGACGAGATGTCTGGTGTGAATGCTTCGACCATTTCTGTAAAAGTAAACGATAAGCCTGTGACGGATTTCAGCTTCAATTCGGAATCCGGAAAGCTGAGTTTCAGCGTAGACGCGCTGCAGAGCGGCAGTAAATACCGGGTAATCGTAAGGGCGTCGGACAATAAAGGCAATGAAGCCGTTCCTTATATTGACAATACCTATGCGGTTGATTTTACACCGGATACGGAAGGCCCGGTTATCAGTGAAGTGACACCGACTCAAAATGTTACTGTGCAGTACCAAGGCCTCGTATCACTTTTAAACTCAAGGATGAAAAAAGCGAAGTGGATGCAGGCAGCATCTCGGTTCAGCTGGACGACAAAATACTCCCGGAATATTACGATAAGGAGACCGGGTGGGGTTATGCAGAGCCGACGGAAGACTTCAGTAACGGCACATATACTCTTACTCTTAATGCGAAAGATACGAACGGAAACGCAATGAAATCGTATACGGACACTTTGCGGATTGCACCGATCAGCCAGCCGTCAGATCCAAATAATTATAAAATCACAGTAATTCCGGATACGCAGGGCAACACCTATTCCGATCGTATCTTCAGTCGTGCTGCAAACGACTCAAGCAGTCTGATTGTGCATTTAGGCGATATTACGGACGGTGCTACGCAGCAGGAATATGATGATGCAAAAAAATATGTCGATACGCTGAATAAACCGTGTTTTGTACTGGCAGGCAACCATGAAGCATTTAACGGAAACCTTGATCTCTATTATAAGACGTTTGGATCGCCGACTTACCATTTCCAGTACGGGAATTCGCTGATTGTCGTTTTGAATTCCGCCTACGGACAAAGTGTAAGCAGTTCGGATTCGACACAGTATCATTATCTGCAGGAGATATTGAAGGAAAACAAGTTGCCGAATGTATACGTATTCAACCATGTGGTAACCCGCGATGCTTTTTCAACGGAACACAATATGAGCGCATCGGAAGCACAGCAGTTTGAAGGAATTCTGAGCAGCTATAAAAAGAAGAATCCAAGCAGCAATGTCAACGTCATTTTCGGCCATCTACATACGCTGTATAACTGGAAAGTCGACGGCGTTAATTATATTATTGGCGGCAATGCGGCAGGTAAGGGTTATGTTACGGCGGAAGAAGGCAATATGCTGGGTACCGGTATGATTACAGTCAGTGACGGTACTGCACAATACGGTTTTGATCCGTTACTGACAAAAATCTATATTAAAAATGATGCTCTGATTGGGAATACTTTAAAAACATTTGAAGGAGCTAAAGTACAGCTTAATTTATACGGAGATTTCCGGGAATATCCTTCGAACTATCTTACTCAGTTGAATTCGCATGAATTAGTAAATATAACATGGACATCTTCCGATCCCCAAATAGCAACTGTTGATAAAAACGGTGTAATTACGGCAAACGGTATAGGTCAAACCGAAGTTACCGCTGTCTCCGGTGGAAAAACAAGTAAGATTATCCTGGAGACATTGGATCCATCAAAAGTAGACGCTGCGAAAATTGAATTGTCACTGCCGGCTAAAATAAATGTTGGTAAGACAATACTTCCAACCGTCAAAGCGACAGACCCATATGGAACCGTATTTGCACTGAACAACAAAGACGTTCAGTTTACTTTCAAAAATAACCTCATGAGCAAACAAAAAGACAGCACACTGCTGGCAATCAAAGCGGGTATGGAGTCAGTTACTGCTGAATTTAAAGGAAAGAGAGCTGCAGCCTCGGTTCAAATCGGTGAATTAAATCCTTCCGAAGCAGATGTGGCCAGTATTCAGCTCAAATTGCCGGAGAAAGTTGATGTTGGTAAGACCGTGGTGCCGGTTGTCAAAGCCACGGATCCGTATGGGAATATATTTGAGCTGGATAACAGAAATGTTCAATTCCTATTCCAAAATGGTTTGATGAATACCCCAAAAGATGGTACTCTGGTAGCATCCAGGGCCGGTAAAGAAACTGTTACCGCAGCGTTTAAGGGAAAGAAATCCGTTGCTCAAATCGAAATCTTAAGCGTAAGCGATGATTCCGGTTCCTCAAAACATTCCAACGAAAGCAGGGGAGCGTCAAAGACGACGGAGAGTACCACCCCCAGCACGGTAGTAACAAGCACGAATCAAATGGGAGGTACAGTTACAACGGTTTCCACACAGCCGGATATTACGCCTGTAGTCACCGGGAACAAGTCGAATGTAACAGTAACCGTTCCGGCAGACGTAGCGGATGTGATGTCCGCGGCTACCAAAGATAAGCCTGCCGAGGTGAAGATTTCCGTTCCGACGGCTTCCCTTGTAGAACAGCTCAAGAATACCGCAGTAACAACGGTTGACCTTACCGTCAGTGTCCCGCCGGTGGTTGCAAACAATACCAATGCAAACGCAAAAGTTTCTATCAATGTGGAGCCTGCGGTTCTTCAGGCGGCAAAAGACGCTAAGAAAGACATAACGGTTGAGGTCGTGAACAGTGCAACTGGCAAGACGGCTTATTCCTGGACATTTACCGGTGCAAACCTGACGAACTCAGCAGCTTCTCTCACAAATGTGAACCTCGCAATTACCGTTGAACCGGCAAAGAACGATACGGCTGCGGCCGTGGTCACAGCCGTCAATACTTCCGATAGGAAGCCTGCGGGCTTAGTGCTAAACTTCGCACACAGCGGACTGCTTCCGGCAACGGCATCTGTAAGGGTCTATGTAGGCAATCAGCCGGGCGTAACCCCGTACTCTAAGATGTATATATATTACCTGAACAAGATTACAAATACCCTCGAGCAGCTTCCTCAGTGCGAGTTCACTGTGGATGCTCAGGGCTATGTAACGGTCTCGGTTGCTCACTGCTCCGAGTATGTTCTGCTTCCGAAGCCGGCAACGAACGCCTATGCGATAAAATCCGATACATGGACCACAGTTGGCATAAAGAGCGGTAAGACTTATACCTATGCCATGACGGTAAGCGGCAACGCAGCACCTTCCTTTACGGTAGGCAACGGCAAAACCTTTGCACTAACCGTAGAACGCTTTGGCAGCAAGTACTACGTAACCGTTCGGGCAACAGGAGCTGCAGGAACCATGACAGCAGTTTACAGTACGCTTCCCAAGCAAAAACCGGTTATTATGGGTTATGCTGCGGTAGCTAAATAAACTTGCTGCTTGTAACCAGTATGAATTAAACCTCAGAGCCTTAGTAAAAGAAGTACAATACGCTCCGAAAAAATCTGCTAATGTAGATCAAGCCCGAAATTGAAAAGTTAAAATAAATTAGTGAAAAATCGTAAAGGCGCAGCGGTAAAATCGTTACGCTAAACCAAGGCAACGAGAGGGAGTGAATTAAGCGCTACGTCGCTTCATTCACTCCCTCTCGTGTCGTTCGTAACTGCTTAGAATATACTCCTTGGTTATACTCTTTTATTATGAGTCCGGAAATTTGTGATCAGCACTGTCGACCAAGGAGAATTGTTGTAAATTTTAATGGTATTATGGTAAAATATAGAAAACAATTTATAATAAAGGAAGGACTGCTGTATGGTTACCCTTTTATGGAGAGGGGCTTGTGGAGCATGTGCAACATATTTTATAAATACGAAATTCTGCAGCGGCTTTTATCAGGATTTTCAGAGAATGCTGTGAAAGGCTGGAATGGCTGCTTTGAAAGGCACGGGAAAGTGAATCCTTTGGCCTTGGGGAGGGTGTTTTATGCCAGTTAAAATTGCCATCTGCGATGATACAGCGGAGGATATGAAAATGCTGTCGGCCGTTCTCTCTGCATACGATCCTTCTTTTGAGATTATCACCTATGCCGACGGACAAACGCTGATCGATGAATTTTTGGATTTCAACCTTTCCGTCGACATCCTTTTCCTTGACATCTGTATGCCGGGAATCGACGGCATCAAAACAGCGCAGGAGATACGCGCCAGACGCAAGGACATCATCATTATTTTTCTGTCATCGAGCAAGGATTTTTACCCGCAGGCCTATGAGGTGTTTGCTTTTAACTACCTCGTTAAGCCTTTCGATCGGGAGCGTCTGTACGCCGTACTTACCCGTGCCCTCGATGAGCTTGGGAAGGAGAGCGGATATAAAATCCGTATCCAGTACAAAGGAACTGCGTACAGCGTGGATTGCCGCGACATTCGGTATATTGAAAGTCGGGATAAGCTCATCCTGTTCCATCTTGTGGACGAAAGCGTCCTGCAGTGCTACGGAAAGCTGGATGAAATTCTGAGAGAACTGCCGGAGCAGTCCTTCTTTCGCTGCCACCAGAGCTTTCTCGTAAACCTTTCCCATGTGACGGAGATCGGAGATAATTATTTTCGCATCGGACAGACCATGATCGGCATTTCGAGAAAATACGGGAAGGAAGCAAAAGACCGATACTACGTTTGCCTGTTTTCCCATATGGGAGGAGGGCAGCCGTAATGAAAAGGCTGAAAGGTACCGAATCGCTGCTGATTTTGGGAATGCTCTTTGTCATCGTGATTTCCCATCTTCCAGTGGTATATACCCTGTTTTATCATGACCTGACCGGTATACCCGCGGCGGAGGACGGAAGCGTCAGCCTTTGCGGGATTTCTCCCGGCAGAAGCATCGTCTTGGACGGCAAATGGAAATTTTACTGGAATCGCCTGATTGTCACCGAACCGGAGCAGAACTCCGCTCCGGATTTTCTCATCCGGGTACCGGATTACTGGTCACGGTATAAGCTAAATGGAAGCTATTTGCCGGCGGGCGGGTTTGCAAGCTACCGGCTTACGCTGGAGGGACTGGAGGCTGTCCGTCCGGTTACGGTCTATCTGCCGGATTTCGGCAGCGCGTACCGGGTGTTCCTTGACGGAAAGCTCACCGCGGAAAGCGGAACCATGTCTGCTGCTGCCTCGGAGATTTTTACTACAACCGGCGTAAAGCTTTACCCCCAGACCCTCTCTGCAGGGTTGGAACACGAGGTTGTCATCGAGGCGGCAACCACCCGCTTTTCAGGGCTGTACATGGCCCCCGTCCTCAGGGATTACGACAGCGCCATACAGGAGGACGGCAGCCGGAACAGTCTGCGGCTGATCCTGTTCGGGACGGCCCTGTTTTCCTTCTTCGTCCTGATTGCGGGATATATTCTGTCCTTCCGGACAAACAGACATTCTCTCTGGCTGCCGGCCATGGGGCTTTTTGTGCTGCTGCGCATCATGATCACTACGGAGTTTTACAGCTTCTGGCAGGATACCGTGTTCTTCCATCTTTCTTACGAAGCTACGAATCCGCTGATGTTTTTTCTCTCCTTCGCTTTTAAATACCTGCTGATTTTTCTGATTGAGGAGCTGTTGGGGATTGCGTTTTCCAGAAAGGAAAAACTGGGACTTCTGATTTACTATGTCGTGCTGTATCTTCTGTACTTTTTCATTCCCCGCGGGTTCTACAACCGGTATCTGTCGATCCTGCTGCCGGTCTGCGCCTTTGTTGTGGAGGTCTATGCATTCTTTAAGGTCTACCACAACCGGCGGCGGATGAAAAAATACGGGCTGCTGGTTTACTGGGGCGCGGTTCTGGCGATTACAGGGCTGATTATTGACTGCTATTACATCAACGGGAATATCTATCCCAATCTGTCGCTTTCCCTGCTGCTTCTGTTTTCGGGATACCTGATGATCCTCAGCTTGGTTTCCACTATCCAAGCTGCGGATGTGTACCGTGATTTTGCCGTATCTTCCGCCCGACTGGCTCAGGCAAGAGCGCAGATTGCCATGCAGACGGAATATTATGATGTGCTCAGCGCGCAGATGAATGAAGTCCGTTCTGTCCGGCATGACGTCCGTCATTTTATCGGCGTCCTCAAACGCCTTTCCGACGAGGGAAAGTATGAGGAATTGAACCGCTTTCTGAGCGAATACGCAGAAAAAGCGGTTCCCTCGCCGCTGCCCGTGTTCTGTGAAAACGTTGTGGCAAACTCCATTCTTGGCTATTATTTCCTGCGATTCAAGGAGTGCGGAATCCCGTTCCACTGCGCCTGCTATATTCCCAAACAGCTTTCGGTCAGTGACAGCGACCTCTGCGTCGTTTTAGGCAATGCATTGGAAAATGCAATGGAGGCGTGCGGGAAACTGGAGAACCCGGAAGCGCGTTTTGTTTCGGCGGAGGCAAGAACTGTAAACGGGCAGCTGCTGATCAAGATCGCAAACGCCTATAACGGACTGCTGAACCAGAGAGACGGCCATTATATCTCCACGAAAAGCGGCGGGCTCCACGGCATCGGTCTGCAAAGCATTAAGAAGGTAGTGGGCGCCTACAAGGGATTTGTCAAAATGGAGCACAGCCAGACGGTGTTCACCCTGATGGCCGCCTTTCCCGATCCTCTTGCCGAAGCTCCTCCGGCGGGGGCTTCCCGGTAACTTTGAATGACGATGATACCCTGTCAAGTATTTTGGCAGGGTATTTTTGTATAATTTCGGCATTAAAGACGTTAATTTCGCCATTCTGTGTTATGAGAAAATTTCATATGTATAATCGTAAGTGGGAAGTGATCATGATGCTTTACAGGATTTATTCCCAGGCAGGCGGGACACGGATTTTTACAGAACCGCGCAGCCGGAGCAGACTTCCATACTGTACCGCAAAGGAAATGCGGACGCGCTATCCGGATGGGAATTTCATTATTATCGGGGAAATCGGCGGCTTCGTACGGCCCTCGACCGAAGGGGACCGGCTTCTCACCGGGGAGGAAAAGACTCTGCCCATCCTCCCGAGAGGCAGCCTGAAAAAACCCTTTGAGTGGATCACCGGGTATATCGCGGTAGGAGAGCACACCTATATCGCGGCAATCGGGAATCTGATTTCCGCATTTCTGCGGAGCTGACGGAAAACCGCGGAAATACAGGCGTCTAATGCACGAAATTGGCCGCAGAACAGTATAAAACAATTCAATGACAGCAAAACCCACTACAACTGCGCAAAATGAGGGGGATAAAACATATGAATAAAAAAATTGATCCGGCGTAATTTCTGCCGGAAGAAAACAGCCGGAAAATTCTGTGTCATGGATATATTGAGATCCGTGAGAGGAGAGTCCGTATGAAAAAGAGAAATAGGGTACATAGGCAGGTGCTGGCGCTGGTACTTTGTCTGGCACTGGTTTTCCAGACGGTGGTGCAGGCCAGCGCAAACATCGCCGATACGGTGAACAACTCGCTTGCGCAAAACCAGTCGCTCCTGCAGCAGCTGAAAGGTATGTACGGCAGCAGCCTGACGCAGA
>DATAML010000040.1:0-18937 GCA_036260545.1 Caproiciproducens sp. | reverse complement strand
CACCATAGACGGGGCGGATGCAAAGGATCTGGATGATGCAATTTCCGTAAGCAAAACACGTACGGGCTTCAAGCTCGGCGTGCATATTGCCGACGTAAGCCATTATGTGAAAGAGGACAGCATCATTGATCAGGAGGCGCTGGAGCGCACCTCCGAAGATAAATCAACTTAGATTATATTCCTGCAAAGCTTGGCATGGACGAGGGCGAAAACGCGGTTTATATGGCGGTTACCAAGGATTATTCCGGTTATATGCTGTTCTTCTTTGAAAACGGGAAAGCGGCAAAGGTCGACCTATCCGTTTATGCCACAAAGACCAACCGTAAAAAACTCATTGGCGCTTACAGTGACAAATCGCCGATTACGGCAATCTTCTATGTAAGGGAAGACGGAGAGTTCCTCCTGACTTCCTCGCAGGGCAGGATGCTTCTGTTCCATTCCGGCGCCATCCAGAGCAAAACAACCCGCTGCACGCAGGGCGTTGCGGTTATGACGCTCCGCAAGGGCAACCGCGTGCTGAAAGTCGAGCTTTATACGGAGGACATGCTGAAAAATCCGAACCGGTACCGCAAAAACATCCCGGCAACCGGTTCCATGCCTTCCGCGGATGAAACGGAAGGCGAACAGCTCAAACTATGAAAAGCGCCGCTGAAGAGCCAATAGCAATCCAGCGGCGAGACGTTTCAATGCGGCAAACGCCAGCGCCTTGATAAGTCCAAACTTAGATTTCCCGCTTTCGCTTTTAATATTCATATAAGGCCTTGTTTATAAAATCGGGAGACTTATTTGCTTTGACGCTTCATTTACCGGCAAAGCTAGGGAAACGCTGGCTCAATCGGGGTGTAAATTATATTTATTTGCTGATTCTTTAATATCGTCTTAAGAATTTGCTTGCAAACAAGCTCTGTTTGTGGTAATATAATCAAAGTTGATTTATCTTCGGAGGTGCGCTATGTCCGCGTTAGAAATCGTATTTGGAATCGTTTTATTAATCTTTTCAGTTGCAATAACCGTTGTTGTTCTTCTTCAGGAAGGCCATCAGCAGGATCTCGGTGCAATTACAGGCGGAGCCGATACATTCCTTTCAAAGAATCAGGCCCGTTCGGTTGACGCTTTCCTTGCCAGATGGACAAAGGTGATTGCAGTCGGCTTTTTCGTTCTTGTAATCGCGATTAACGCTTACATGTATTTTGGAAAGAAATAATGAATGATAAAAGCCCCGCTTACAAAGCGGGGCTTTTTGTTGTCCCGCCGCGCAGTCAGGCTGCGCCGGGAAATCCGCCCTCTCGGCTCTTACTGCCCGAATTTCCCTGCTGAACCGTAAATTTTCCGACGGCGGGCAGAATTTTGCGGAGGATAGGGATAGAATAATACTGAACAGAACAAGAAGATAATTAATAATAAAACAATAGACATTCGGAGGAACCGCTTTGGAAGAAATAAAAAGCAGAATTTTAAAGTATATGCAGGAGACGGCGCAGAGCATCTCTTCTCGGGGATTGATTCGGAAAATGGGAGTTCGGGATCATAAAAAGTTTTATCAGGCGCTGAATGAACTCAAGCAAGAAGGCCTGCTGTCCGTAAATAAAGACCACCGCGTACGGCTGCCCAAGAAAAAGGAAACGGTAAAAGCAAGAATTGTTTCTCTTTCAAAGGGCTTTGCCTTTGCCCGGCCGCAGGACGGCGGGGAAGACGTATTCATACACATTAACCATCTAAACAGCGCGTTTATCGGCGATACGGTACAGCTGAGCCATATGCAGCAGGGTCCAAAGGGATTGAGCGCAGACGTGGACTCGGTTTCGGAAAAAAGAAGCCGGATGATTACCGGAACGCTGAACAGGGGAAAAGGTTACTGCGAACTGATTCCGGACGATGCCATCCGCTACAATATTCCGGTTGAAAAAGCGACCGGGCTCAAGGCGAAAACCGGTGATAAGGTGCAGGCGGAGGTTCGCGGCGGCGGTGCTTCCGGGCTGACCGCAAGGGTCGTCAAGGTTTACGGAAAATCAAGCAGCGCAAGAATCTGCGCGGACGCGATCATTGACCAGAACGGAATCAAATCAAAATTTCCGGATGCCGTTCTTGCCGAAGCAAGGGAGATTTCCTCTCGCCAAATGACCGATGCCGACTTAAAGGGAAGGCTTGATTTACGGTCAACAAGCATCTGCACCATAGACGGGGCGGATGCAAAGGATCTGGATGATGCAATTTCCGTAAGCAAAACGCGGACGGGCTTCAAGCTTGGCGTGCATATCGCAGACGTTAGCCATTATGTGAAAGAGGACAGCGCCATCGATCAGGAGGCGCTTGAACGGGGAACCTCGGTTTATTTTGCGGATCGGGTTATCCCGATGCTGCCCAAAGAGCTTTCCAACGGTGTGTGTTCGCTGAACGCCGGGGAGGACAAACTGACTTTTTCCGCAATCATCCATCTGGACAACTCGGGCGAAATCCAGTCCTACGAGTTCCGGAAAAGCGTAATCAATTCCAAGGTGCGCGGCGTGTATTCCGAGGTTAATCAGCTTTTTGATAAAACCGCCGACGCGGCGTTAAAAGCGAAGTATTCCCCGGTTATCCGCTCCCTCCACGCGGCAAAGGAGCTTGCCGATATTTTAAAAGTGCGTTCCGTTCAAAATGGGACGGTTGACCTTGACAGCACCGAATCAAAGTTTACCCTGAACGAAGACGGCATATGCGTCAATGTGGAGCCCCGCCGGAGCGGAATGGCGGAGCAGATGATCGAGCAGTTGATGATCACGGCCAACCAGGCGGCCGCAAAGCTTGCTAAATCTGCGGGTATCCCGTTTGTTTACCGTGTACACGAGCTCCCGAACCCGGAGCGCGTGGAAAGTCTGATCCAGATCGTCGGCGCATTGGGACTCAATCCGCGCAGCCTGAAGCACGCGGGTGAAATCAGCACGGCCGATTTTGCTGAAATTATGGAGCAGGCACAGGGAACCCCGGCGCAGAAGGTGATTTCTCACCAGCTGCTCAGAACCATGGCAAAAGCACGCTACGATACCGCCCCGATCGGCCATTTTGGTCTGGCACTTGCCGATTATTGCCACTTTACCTCGCCCATTCGCCGCTACCCGGATACGGCAATCCACCGTATCCTGAGCGCGATGCTTGAAAAAAAGAGCAAGGAAGAACTGGTTCGCCGTTATTCCACGTTTGCAGAAGCGGCAGCCTCCTCCTCCTCTCAGGCGGAAGTGCGCGCAATGACGGCGGAACGCAGTGCAGAGGACTGCTATATGGCGGAATATATGACCCAGCATATCGGGGAGAGCTATTCCGGTATCATCAGCGGTGTAACGCAGCGCGGCGTGTTCGTGGAGCTGCCGAACTCAGTGGAAGGCTTTGTCCCGGTGGAAAGTTTTGAGGGGGCGAATTACCGGTTCGACGGCCTGATTACGCAGATCGACCAGAATACCGGCAAGAAGCTGACGATTGGCCAGCCTATGAATATCATCGTGGCGGCGGCAGATGTAGACAGCGGCCGCATCGATTTTGTGCCTGATTTGACCTCATCCGCCGATTTGCCGCAGAAAAATTTGTAAATTTTTTTCCCGCTTACGGGAAATGGAATAATTTGTGGAATAAATACCCATCATACTAACATAGAATTAACCGAAAGGCGGAGCTGTTAGTATGGAATCTGTTTTAAAGCTCATACAGCGCACCGACTGCGCAGCGGTTCAGAAAAACGAGGAGAACCAAAGGCTGAAAGAGGATTTAAAGGAAGTTGGACGTTTAATTGCGTGCAACGAAGCCTGGTTCAATCTCGAATGCGATGAAAACCTGATCGAAGCCTGTATTTATCAGCGCGCGGAACTGGATTCGCGCTATCGCTATTTGCTGAAATCGGCAAAGCAGAAAGGCCTGAGCTGCACTCCTTTCAACAGTAATTATTCGGGGGTGTGAGATTTTGCCAAACCTTCTCGTTATACTTACCGCAGGAGGCGTGTTCGGGCTGCTGGTTGTCATTCAGATGATTGTCCGGTCGCCAAGACCGGTTCAGCGCGCGGCCGGGGGAGTAATTATGGGGCTTTTCGCGCTTGCCGCTGTGAACCTGACCGGATTTTTAACCGGCGTCAGCCTCCCGCTCAGCCCGCTGACGATCGGTGTTTCCGGAGCGGCCGGCATTCCGGGCGTAACTATGCTGCTGCTTTTGAATCTGATCATGAAGTAGCGGTAAGCCTGTAACCCCGATACTTTGAGAACCGGGCAAACGTACATGAAAAAACCGCCTTTTTCCGCAGAAAATGCGGAGAAAAGCGGTTTTTGCTCTATTTATTTCTGTCCTTCAGAATTTCGGCAGCCATATCGCTGTTGCCGGTAACCAGGGCAAGCAGCATCCGGTACACCGTTTCCGGTGACTGATGAAACTGATTTTTTACCATATTTGCTTGGTACATATCCGGTACATGCAGGGTGAAACTCATTAAATCCATGTCTCCGCCGGAGATATGGCAGACCACATTGTAGCCGCGTTCCGCTTTCACGATTTCCACCTTGTTTTCGTTTTCCCGTTTCGCTTTGGCCAGCAGGTTAATTGCTGCAGATACCGCTTTGTTACGCACAACCGGCGGCAAATCGCGGTCAAGCTGCTTTGCAATCATCCGCCCGGTGTCGCTTGCCTTGCAGAATTCTCCGCTTTCTCCGGCGGGGGCAATGCTTCCGTTCTCCGCCAGTTCTGCAAGGGCATCGGTTGTTTCAAAATAATTCGCAAGCGCATTGTCCTGTATAATGCCGATAATATCATTTTTGGAAAGCGGAGCGTCAACGCTTGCAAGCAGGTAGCAGATCAATATTTTGATTTCGCCCTTGCTCCTCAGCCCGCCGGGTTCAACCCCGCCGGTAAATGCATTATAATTCATATCAAAACCTCCCGTACCGGAAATTTCGTTACACAAAAAAGCCAAAGCAACTCTCCGTTTTCCGGAGCAAACATCGCTTTGACTTATTACCTAATATATTAATTTTAACATAACCTGTGCGCTCTTTCAATCCATATTTCCGTTTTTGGGCGTATTTATTTGGTGTTGCTTTTCAGAAAGTTCAAAATCCGTTCCTGAACTTCCGGTGAACAGACCCGGAAGGTGCCCACCAATTCTTTTTCTTTGTTGGAAAGTTCATAAATATGGCTTGTATTCTTTTTATTGCGGTAAAAACGCGGTGCGCTGCTGTCAGCAACAGCTGCAGGAACTTCTTCATCGGCGAGCATTTCGTTAATTGGAATATTGAAGATTTTAGCGAGCGTTATCAATACATTGATGTCCGGTGTAGTTTTGCCGATTTCGTAATAGGAGTAGGTAGAACGATCAATATTCAGTATTTTTGCGATCTGGTATTGGGTATAACCGCTCTTAACACGTAACTCGCGAAGCCTTTCGTTAATACAGATTTTTTCCATTGTAACACCGCCTTCCTGCACATTATTTGAATAATTAAACATTCTATTAGTATATAATCTAATTGCTGCTTAACAGTAATTCTGTGACCTAAATTCACGCTTCTGCCCTCGGAAAATTTTACCAATTTGCAGAATAATTAAAAAAGTCTTGACTGAACTGCCATTGTCCTGTATAATAATTTGGTCAGTTAAAAATGCTACTGTGGCTCAGTTGGTAGAGCAGCGCATTCGTAATGCGCAGGTCGTCAGTTCGAGTCTGACCAGTAGCTCCATCTTGTCCCGCTGCTGAATTTTCAGCAGCGGGATTCTTTTGTGATATTATTATATTATGAATCAATATCATTATTCTGTAATAAAGTCACAGAATAATTTCTTTTTTTATGATAAAAAGATGAATTTGAGGTTTAATTTACTAAATTCTGCGGACTGTTTTCTACGCGCATTTGAGTTGTCTTTTATATTTCCAATATGATATAATCAAAAAATTATACTTATTTTCTACCCGAGCAATCCGGCTTAGAATTTGCACGCAGATAATGGTTTGGCCGGTAAAAAAGGACCTGCTTCATGGAATACCGGCCGGCTGTATAGACAATCACGTCGTTTGAAGGGTGCTTTTACCGTCAAGATCGGCCTGCCTTCCGAATTCTTATAAATGGCAAAAAAACAGCATATGGCTGGAACAATCAGTAGAAACGGTGATTTCTTGCTGTTCAAGCCACTATATATGTGATATAATTAATACATTCGATTATGGGGGCTGGAATAATGGGGTTTAAAGAAGAGTTTATTGAAATATATGAGTCCAAGATTACCAGAGCGGGGAGCGCGGAACTGTTAGAGTGGCTGAAAAACACGGATTTTTTCACCGCGCCGGCCAGTACGAAATTTCATTGTGCCTGCCTCGGCGGTCTGGTTCGCCACAGTGTCAGCGTATATCATGTCATGACGGACCGCCATTTTGATCCGAGTTTGGACAGCGAAGAGAGCTTCGCCATCTGCGGCCTGCTGCACGACGTCTGCAAGGCGCAGTTTTATAAGGAAAGCGTGCGCAACGTGAAAAATGAAGAAACCGGCTTGTGGGAAAAGCGCCCGTATTATGTGATTGAAGACGGATATCCTTACGGCCACGGCGAAAAATCGGTGTTTCTGATCGAGCGTTTTATGCGCCTGAAAACTTCGGAGGCGATCGCCATCCGGTGGCATATGGGCGGCTTTGATGAATCCGTGAAGGGCGGCAGCTTTTCCATTGGGCTGGCCTATCAGAAGTATCCGATTGCCGTAAAGCTTCACCTTGCCGATCTGGAAAGTACTTACCTTTGCGAAAAGGGAACTTCCTCCGTACACGACAAAAAATAAATGGAACGGGCGCCGTAAAGAAATTTACGGCGCCCGTTTTATATCCGGCCGTAACAGCCCTGCAGCATTTTGCTGCATCGGGATACTGAAAAAAGCAGACCGCCTGAACTGTTTGGCGTAAAGCACAGCCTATAAAAATATTTATAATTTTCTATATAATATTATTAAATTGTAATTAATTTTACATTTTCTTTTGGGTAACTATTGACAACGGCCAAAACTGTTGTATTATTGTATTAAGCGCTTAATATAATAATACAAATACAGGAGGCAAATATGAACAAACTATCCGCTATAGCAACCGTAGGACGAACTTTGGGAATCGTCATCGGCGTTGTATTTTTATTAATGGTTATCATGATGATTACAATGGTCTGTATTGTAAAATCAAACGATGCATACAAGGGTGATTACAAATCCGTGCTGGCAGCCGGGAACCCCTCCGCTCAGAAGGCTTTGATTGTCTATCAGCCGTCCGCTTCGGGTGCACCCACTGATATTGCAAATCAGATGGCGAAGGGCCTGAACAAAGCAGGATATGAAGTGACTCTTACCTACCCGGGAAAACACGTTTCCGATGATCTTTCCCGGTTTTCTCTTGTAGCGTTCGGTTCCGCAGTGTACGCCGGAAAACCTTCCGCACAGCTTACCGACACGATGAGTAAAATCAAGGATTATAAAAATAAAACCGTAATTCTCTATTCCGTTGGGCAAATGGCGGAGGCTCCCGAACTGGATGTGCTCCGAAAATCTTTAAACGGTGGAAAAGAGAATTATGCTCAGAAGTTTGTTGCAAAAGGCGATGCAGGTCAAACGGCTTATAACTTTGGCTATAAGGCCGGAACCGAGAGCGTTAAAAATGCGGGCTGAAAAAATTGCAGTCAATGCGTTGACGGCTTCCAGAATATTTCTGAGTATTGCCTTCTGTTTTTTTCTGTCGGCGCAACCGGTGAACCTGCCGATGATCACGCTGCTGTTTTTGGTGATTGCGGCGTCCGATCTGGCGGACGGGAAACTGGCGCGAAGATTTTCCGCGTGCAGCACAGCGGGCGCGGCACTGGACGTCTTTGCCGATCTCTTCTTTATCCTGTCTTCCAGTATCATTCTGATTGTGCGGAACGTTTTCCCGTTCTGGATCCTTGCGGTCATACTCGGCAATTTCCTTATATTTCTGGCGACGTCTTTTTTGCTGAAAGCGCGCGGGGAGAATCCATCCGGACCGTTCTTTTTTGACCGGCTGGGTCGTGTTGTTTCGGCATCATTTTATGGCCTTCCGTTTCTGACGGTTCTGCTGAATTATGCTTTACCGCAGCAGCCTGCGCTTAACGTAATCGGCGGAATCGGTATTTTTCTGGCGTCAGGTGCGGCAGTTTCCGCGTACTCCCGCATAAAGCATACATTAAATACTTCTACTCTATCAAAATACTTTAAAAAGAGGCAAATTAACACTTGACAAACATGTATTATTGTATTAAGATAATAGTACAGTAATACATAACGGAGGTGAAATCATGGCATGGAATTTAAAATCCGACCGGCCGATTTATTCCCAGCTGATTGAACAGATTGAATTGATGGTTGTTTCCGGCATTTATCCCGCCGGTTCTAAGCTGCCTTCCGTCCGCGATATGGCGGGGGAGGCTTCCGTAAATCCGAACACCATGCAGAGGGCTTTGTCCCAGCTGGAAAGTGAAGGTTTGCTCTATTCGCAGCGTACAAGCGGCCGATTTGTTACAGAGGATGTGGAGAAAATTATGAAGACCAAGAACATTCTTGCCATGCAATTAATAAACGAATTTATTGAGAACATGAGCAATCTGGGATATAACCGCCAGCAGACGGTTTCTCTTATTGAAAGCGCAGCAGAGGAGGAAAAATAATGGAGAACATTTTGGAATGCCAAAATCTCGTCAAGTTTTTTCCGGGATGTCTGGCATTGAATTCGGTGAACCTTGCGGTACCCAAAGGGCAGATTGTCGGGCTGCTGGGGCCGAACGGCAGCGGTAAAAGCACCATGATTAAGCTGGCGAACGGCCTGATTACCCCGACCAGCGGCAAAATACTGATCAACGGTATGGAACCCGGAATCGAAACGAAAAAAATCGTGTCCTACCTGCCGGAGCGTACTTACCTGAACGACTGGATGACCGTAAATAATATGATCGATTTCTTCGGCGATTTTTATGCTGATTTTAACAAGCAGAAGGCCTATGATATGCTCCGGCGGCTGAATGTGGACCCCGCCAACAGGCTGAAGACCATGAGCAAGGGCACAAAGGAAAAGGTACAGCTGATTCTGGTCATGAGCCGTGAAGCGGAGCTTTATCTGCTTGACGAGCCGATCGGCGGGGTTGACCCCGCGGCCAGGGATTATATCCTTGACACCATCATCGGCAATTATAATGAAAATGCAACCGTTATTATTTCCACTCACCTTATTTCAGATGTAGAGAAAATTCTGGACGGCGTTATTTTCATCAATCAGGGCAACATCGTGCTGACTTCCACGGTGGACGAGATCCGTGAGCGCGAGAATAAGAGCGTGGATGCGCTGTTTAGGGAGGTCTTCAAATGTTAGGCAAGCTTATAAAATATGAAATCCGGGCGACAAGCCGGATATTCCTGCCGATGTACGCGCTTTTGTTTATTTTTGCGCTGATCAACAAATTTTTCATTTCGGTAAACTCGGATTTCTTTAAGGTCCCACAGTTTATTGCCATGACGGGGTTTGTGGTCATTATCGTAGGAATCTGCGTGATGACGCTGGTGGTTACAATTCAGCGGTTTAACAAAAACCTGCTCACCGATGAAGGCTATCTGTCCTTTACCCTGCCAGTCAAGGCACACAGCCATGTGGACTGCAAAATGATTGTCAGCCTGATCTGGTTCGTGCTGAGCGGGGTTGTCGCGATGCTTTCCATTTTTGTATTGGCAATAGACCAAAATGCACTGATCCATTTTCAGGAATTCTTCGCGGAATGCGCGGATGCTTTCCGTCAGGTGGGAGCAAACGGAGTAATCGTTATTCTCGAAGGAATTCTGCTGCTCCTTCTTTCCGTTCTTTCGTCCACCATTACGATATATGCCGCAATCACAATCGGCAACATGAGCTCCAAACATAAACTTTTAGCCGGTGTAGGTGCTTACCTCGGTTTCGGAATTATCGAGCAGATCATTACCACCACCATTCTCAGTGCCTTACACGATTTGCCGGAGCATTATTTCGACAACATTAAAACGATTCAAAGCGGAGTCCAGGCAGCCGAAATCGTGATGCTCGCCATGATCATCTACACGCTGATTTTTGGAGTCGTTTATTATGTACTGACCAACTGGATGCTGAAAAACAAGTTAAATTTAGAATAAGCTTTACGCAAATACAGCTTGAGGGCGCGTCACAGGACGTGCCCTTTGTATTTTATATTGAAAAAAATACTGCGAACAACTATAATGTTTTCATGAAATAAACACTTCATATTTGAACATATTATCAATGATAGTAAATAACGAGGAGTGATTTCCGATGTATGCAATCAGTGCCAAGAACCTTACCAAGTCCTATGACGGAAAGGTTCTGGCTTTAGACAGCCTGAACCTGGAGGTTCCGCGCGGCGGCGTTTTCGGCTTTCTGGGGCCGAACGGTGCGGGAAAAACGACCACTGTTAAGCTCCTTACCGGGCTTTTAAAGCCTACGGAGGGGGAATGCAGGGTGTTTGACCTTGATCCGGGAAGAAAGCCGTGTGACGTACACCGGATTTGCGGCGTTATGACAGAAAGCGCCAAAATGTACGGCCAGCTTACCGGGATGGAAAACCTGATCTTCTTTGCCCAGACTTCCGGCATGGCGCAGGAGGCCTGCAGCCTGAAAGCGGGGGAGCTGCTCAAACAGCTTGACCTGTGGGACGCGCGCGATAAAAAGCTGAGTGCGTATTCTACCGGCATGGCGCAGCGCCTTTCCCTTGCCCGGGCGCTGATTCATTCCCCGCAGGTGCTTTTTCTGGACGAGCCCACCAGCGGGCTGGACCCGGAATCCGCGCAGGCGGTCAATGAGCTGATTATGACCCTGGCAAAGGGTTCGGGAACCACGGTATTCTTATGTACGCACCAGCTCCGTTACGCGGAGGACCTTTGCAGCAGCTACGGAATTATTGAGAAGGGAAGACTCCTTGCTTCCGGTGATCTGAAATCCCTGTGCGACGCCATCGGCTGCCGCATCCGGGCCGGCTTCCGGCTTGCCCCCGGGGAAACACTGGAGGGCTTTGCCGAAGAATTCGGCTGGTGGCAGACGGAGATCACAAAGGAAGAGGAAATGCCCGGACTGCTGAAAAAAATGATGGACGACGGCCGCCACGTTTACGAGGCACGGCTGATCCGGCCGACTCTGGAGGATGTATATTTCAGCTATACCGAACGTCAGGAGGCGCAGCAATGAAACTGTTTTCAACAGCTGAAAAAGCGATTATAAAAAAGGATTTCGGCGAAATTTGGGATACCAAGATGGCGCGTAATACCCTGCTCCTGCTCCCGATTATCCTGGTGGTGATACTGCCCGCCTTTTATCTCGCCCTGATTTATTTTGTTCCTACGGAGCAGATCAACGGCGCGGATAAAATGCTGAAGCTCCTTCCGCAGGAAGCACAGGGCTTTTCGGTGCAGCAGTCGATGTTCTACATGATGACGAATTTTCTGTGCCCCATGTTCTTTTTGATGATTCCGCTCATGGTTTCAAGCATATCCGCGGCGTGCAGTTTTGTCGGCGAAAAGGAGCGCAGTACGATTGAAACGCTGCTCCTGACCCCGATGAGCATGAGACAAATTTTTAAAGCAAAGGTTTTCGGCTGCGTCATTCTATCCGGCATTTCCACGCTTATTGCCTTTGTCGCGTTTTCGATTGTAACGTCCGTCGGGGATCTTATCATGAAAATGCCGTTTTTCCTGAACTGGAACTGGCTGGTGCTCGTGCTGTTCTTCGCCCCGGCGATCACTGTTTTCGGCGTAATCTTTATGGTGATTTTTTCGGGCAAAAGCAAAAGCTATATGGAATCGTTCCAGACGTCCAGTTATATTGTGCTGCCGGTTGTCCTGCTTTTCATGGGGCAGTTTACGGGTCTTTTCCAGCTCAACGCGCTGATTCTGCTCGTGATTTCCGTTGTTATTATCCTTCTGGATATCGTCCTTCTGCTGTTCGGTTCCCGTTCCTTCACGCCGGAAAAGCTTTTAAAGTAACGGAACATTTGCCTTAACCGCCAAATTGTATTATAATAGATATGATAAAAGGTTAAGACAGGAAGGTGATTGGGTGGCTGCAGATTTGCATTGTCACACCAAAATGTCGGATGGTTCGGTCAGCATTGATGAAGTTGTTATGCTTGCCAAGAAAAAAGGCTTGTCTACGATCGCGATTACCGATCACGATACCTTTGCCGGTACCACCAGGGCAAAAATCTTTGGGGACAGGCATGGAATAGAAGTGATCTCCGGCGTGGAATTTTCAACGATAGACGCCGCAACAGGCCGCAAGGCGCATATTTTATGCTATCTGTGCGACAATCCGGACCGTCTGGTCGGCTTGTGTAAACGTACCGCAGACAGCCGGCAGCGTGCCGCAAGCATCATGATACAGAAGACCATGCGGATTTACCCGATTACGGCGGATATGGTTGTCCGCCGTGCACACGGAAGCACAAATATCTTTAAGCAGCATATTATGCACGCGTTGATTGACGCGGGATATGCCAGCCACTTTTTCGGTACTACGTTCAAAAAGCTGTTCAATTCAAAAAACGGACTGGCTTACTGCGGTGTTGAGTACCCGGATGTTCACGATGTAATCAAACAGATACACGATGCGGGCGGGGTCGCGGTTCTTGCCCATCCGGGGGAATACAACAGTTATGATCTGCTTGAACAGCTGGGGTCAAACCACGAGATCGAGGGTGTTGAGGTCTGGCATCCGCGCAACAAGCCGGGGGATGAGGAAAAATTCATTGCCGCGGCGGAAAAATATGGTCTGGTCATGACGGGCGGCACGGATTTCCACGGGATGTACACAAGCGTGCGTGTGCCGATTGGCACCTGTACAACGCCGGATGACCAGGTGGAAGCACTAAAAAAATGCAAGGCACATATGACAAAATAGGTGAGGAATTAAATTGGAATATCATTATAAAACAAGCGGGACCTGTTCGTCCGAGATGATTGTGGAGCTGGACGGCGATACGGTAAAATCGGTAAAAATAATCGGAGGATGCAACGGAAATGCAAAAGGAATTTGTTCGCTGGTTCAGGGAATGAAGACGGATGAGGTAATCCGGCGGTGTAAGGGCATCCGATGCGGATTTAAGCCGACCTCCTGCCCGGATCAGCTTGCAAATGCCTTGCTACAGGCTCAGAAGCAGCAGAGCGGAAAATAGATAAAGGGCTGCGAATAATCGCAGCCCTTTTTTGTGCGGTTAGCAGCAGCCGTTGTTGCCGCAGCCACGATCGCAATCGTTATTCCCGCAGCAGCACACCAGGATGATGATAAGAAGGATAACCCAAGTGCAGGAATTGCCGCCACCAAAGAAATTGTTACACATAATTGTTTGCCTCCTTTCGGTTTACAATATATAATATTGCATAGGCATAAAACGTGTTACACATAAAATCGGTTCTTCAAAATAAATTTTGTATTAGAATTTATACTGTTTTCACAACGGGAATCCTCTTTATTCTATGCGGCAATGCCAAATTTGGACGAATCAAAATAATAAAAAATCCCGGCTGTACCGGGAGTTCGGAAAAGCTTTAGCGTAGAGTGTCCTCAGCTGTTAAAGCAGGATTTTGCCGGGGGACTGTTCCCGAGTAGACACGATATACGGATTTAATGATTCTTGGAGGAATAAAAATGCTATGTGAATGCTGCGGGAAAAACCCGGTGACCACATATGTTAAAACGATCATTAACGGCGAACTGACGAAATGTTCACTTTGCGCGGAATGTGCGCAAAAGCTCGGCTACGGCAGTCTTCTCACGGGGCTCGGCCTGAATTACGGGAGCCTTCTGAGCGCGTTTTTCGGGGAACCGGAGCAGGAAAACAAGGACGCTGTGCGTTGCAAATGCTGCGGCTGCAGCTTTGAAGATATTGCCCGCAGCGGCCGGGTGGGCTGCGCAGAATGCTACCATACCTTTTACAACCGCCTGATTCCTCTGATTCAGCGTATTCACGGCAATACCAGGCATCGTGGCAAGACGCCGGGGGGCGAGCAGCTTCAGCCAAGACCCCAGAGCCAGCTGAGCCTGATGCGCAGGGAACTGCGCGAGGCAATCAATTCCGAAAATTTTGAGCATGCTGCAGATTTACGCGACCGGATTCGGGAACTGGAGGGGAAAGAAAACCGTGAGTAAATGGTATGAAAAAAGCGGTGCGGAAGGCGACGTGGTGATCGGTACGCGCATCCGTTTTGTCCGGAATCTGAGCGGCTTTGCTTTTCCTGCGCGGATGAGCAAACCCGACCGCCGCACACTCGCGCAAAGAGTGGCGGAGACAGCTGGCAACTGTGCACAGGCATATGGCTTTCAATTCCTTAATATGGAGGAAATCTCCAAAACACAGGCGGTTTCTCTTGTGGAACGGTATCTTGCCAGCCCGGAATTTATTTCCGAGCCCGACGGCAGGGGGATGCTGCTTACGGAGGATGAATCCTTCAGTATCATGCTCAACGGGGAAAACCATCTGACTATACAGGCCATAACGGAAGGCCTTGATCTGCAGCAGGCCTACCAAATGGCAGATCAGCTTGACACGATTCTGGAGAGATCCCTGCATTTTGCCTTTGATGAAGCCCTGGGCTATCTCACGCAGAACCCGGTTGATCTCGGTACCGGGATGCGCGCTTCGCTGATCCTCCATCTGCCCGCGATGCAGGACGGGGGAGGAATTGCAAGGGTTTCCGGCAGCCTGTCAAAGCTTGGGCTGTCCTTAAGGGGGATCTACGGCTCCGGCACCGCTTCAAAAGGAGCCGTTTATCAGCTGTCCAATCAGGTAACGCTCGGCCTTTCCGAGCAGGAAGCGCTTGCCAACCTCCAGAGCATCGCGCTGCAGGTCATCCGGCAGGAACGTGCGGCCCGGACGGAGCTTGGCAAGAGACTGGATGTTCAGGATACTGTAAGCCGTTCTCTGGGAATCCTGCAGAGCGCAAAACTAATGACAAATGAAGAATTTATGGGGCTTATTTCCAACGTCCGATTCGGTGTAGCACAGGGATTTTTTGAAAAAATAAGCTACAGTACGATTAACAAGCTGATTATTGTTGCACAGCCGGCCACGCTTGCACTGTACAGCGGGAAAAAGCTGACTGCAAACGAACGCCATCTTCTGCGGGCCCAAACGGTTCAAAATTTATTGAAGGCAGATGATCTTTATGGCGCAACCGATACCGAACAATGAAGAACTGGCGGCGGCGCTACTTTGGGCGCTGGGAGAGAATGTGCCGCATGACCGGACGCTTGAAGCGGAAGCCATCCGGCTGAAAGCCGAAAAAGGAAGCAGCGGGGAACTCCTGCAAAAGGTGATCACACTGTGCTCAAATCCAAAAACGCCGATGCAGCTGTATCTTACCGCAAAAGCATACAGCCTGCTTGGCAGCGGGTTTTACAGCCAGACGATCCAATCTATGCGGGAGTACCTGAAAACCGGCGGATGGGATAAGCTTTCCGGCCGTTCCGTGATGGAAAACGGAATCCAAATCAACCATCTATGCATGCAGCGTGCCGCGGATCTGACCGTGCTTGCAATGGCGCAGGAGGGCTTCGGCAAACTGGAAGACGCGCTGGAAAGCTTTACGGAAGCCTACCGCCTTGAACCATACCGGGCAATGCACGCAGTAAAGGCCGCCGATTTAATCGTAAAGCTGCACGGCAGGGAAGAGGCTCTTTTGTTTCTCCGCCATCAAAAACAGAGCCGTTACTACAGTCCAATAAAATATACCAACACGCTCGGAGAAGTGCGTTATAACGAGGAATTCAGGCGCCTTTTGGACGCGCATATTCTTAAAATCGGAAATATGGAATAAAAATATTTCAATAGCAAATTGCCGAAGAATACTTATATTCCCCGGCAATTTTTATAATATTTAAGTATATGACTCTCATCCATAGTCAATAAAAAATCAATATTTAGCGCCTGCAAGGGCGGTTTGTTGAGACTGCGGCATATCCGGCTGGAAGCTTTTTACACCGTCGGCTTTTTCATCCGCTTTGTTTTCCTTGACCTGAACGGATTTCTCCTTTAATTTAAACTGCTTTACCAGATTCTTCAATGCCTTGGCCTGCCCGGAGAGCTCCTCGCTTGCTGCGGCGCTTTCCTCGGCAGTAGCGGAGTTGGTCTGTACCACACTGGAAATTTGCTCAACGCCTGCAGTTACCTGGCTGATTTCTTCCGACTGATGGTTTGTTGCTTCCGAAATCCGGTTGATTGTATCGGACACCTCTTTTGTATTGTCAACCACACGTACCAAAGACTGGGCCGTTTCATCTGCGATCTTCTGGCCGTTTGCAACTTGCTTAATCGAGTTTTCAATTAAAACGGTTGTGTCTTTTGCTGCCAGCGCGCTTTTGCTGGCAAGATTTCGGACTTCATCCGCAACAACCGCAAAGCCTTTTCCCGCGGCGCCTGCCCTTGCTGCTTCCACGGCCGCGTTCAGCGCGAGAATATTTGTCTGGAATGCGATATCCTCGATTGTCTTTATGATTTTGCCGATCTCATTGGACGATTCACTGATTTGAGACATGGAATCAAGCATTTCGCGCATATGGTCATTGCTGATTTCGGCTTCGGAGCTGACATGATTTACATTTCTGCTTGCCTCGGCAGCATGCTCCGCATTTTCTCTGACTTGAGTGGAAATCTCAACAATCGTGGCGGAAAGCTCTTCAACAGAGCTTGCCTGCTCGGCTGCGCCCTGTGCCAGTGCCTGCGCGCCGCCGGAAACCTGCTCAGAACCGTTGGAAACCTGTTCGGAAGCTTCGTTGATTTCGGACAGCGTTTCGCTTAAGGATGAAATAATCCCATGATAGGCTATGCTCAGACCTTTATAATCGCCGATGTACTGCATCCTGGAAGGCATGGTCAGATTGCCGTGTGCTACCTGATCAAGATGTTCTGTCAGGTCGGCTATGTATGCTCTGATTGAAGCTGTGGATTTTCCAAATGCCGCCGCCAGTTGTCCTAGCTCATTCCGCGAATCATAATTTACCTGTACATTTAAATCGCCTTCCGCCATTCTCTGTGCCGCTTCTGCCATTTCTGCCGCAGGCTTGCTGATGCTGCGTGCAATGGACAGGGCGATCGCAAGGGAAAGAATCAGCGCAATCAGAATCACAACAAGAATACTAGCTTTAGCCACATTCCCCTGAGCGGAAAGGCTGGCAGATAATTCATTACCGGAAGAAGTCTTTAAATCAATGAGCGAATCAATCGTAGCCTTCAATTTATCGGATTGAGGGGTGCCTTCTGTTTTCATAAGAGAGAACGCTTCCGAATTCTTGTTTTGTTTTGCCAGTGAGATGACTTGGTTTTCAATTTCCACGTATTTTGCGTACTGTTCTTTTATGGTGTTGTAATAACCGGTTTCCTTATCACCGATCATGGTCTTTTGCATCGCGGTAAGATACTGATTAATCTTTGTGTTTGATTGATTAATTTGATCGCTTGTGGTTTCTATACTTTTCTGATCCGAGTAGAGAATCAAATCTTTCATTCTTGAACGGACGCTGGCAAATTCCGCATTAAAACGTCCTACTGTGCCTTGAGCGAATCCGTAGTTTGTTAAAGCATCGCTGTAATTCATATCCATGTTGGTCATTACAATAAAGCCCACTATGCCGCTGATGCTGGAAATCAGCGTTACCAAAATAAAAGTAAGGATCAATTTTTCCCCAATTTTCACATTCTTTAACATTACTCCATCTTCCTTCCCATAATATACCTATGCAGAAATTTTGCTGCCTCTTATCATATAGCCTGCATCTAAAAGCAGGACAACCCTATTTTCCAGTTTCGCAATCCCCTTGAGATAAGCACAGGCATCCTCCGTCGAAGCGTCCGGCGGCTCCGATATGTTTTCTTCATCGATCCGGGTAACTTCGTCAACCGCGTCAACAATAAACCCGAATAACTGCTGTTGAATATTTATTACAATGATGCATGTGCGTTCATTATAAACGGTTTCTGGTTTGTTAAACCGAAGCCTTACGTCAATTACGGGGATGATACTGCCTCTCAGATTGATGATTCCTTTAAAATAGTCGGGAAAGTTGGGAATGGAGGTGATTTTTTGAACTCCTACAATTTGCTGCACGCTGGAAATCGCAATACCAAATAACTGACTGTCTGTCCAAAAAGTCAGATACTTTCCGTTCATTTCGGCTGAACTGTTGCTTAATTCCTGAGATATGGTATTTGAAGCTGTCCCATTTTGCCCTGAATAATCTTCCATTTAAGCACCTCCGATCCTTTATTTGTCACATATTGTTACATTTTATTCTATAATACTCCGAATTATGACACAAATCAATACCTATAGTAATGATTTAATCATAACTATAGAATGAATATCAGATAAGTACTTTATTGACTTTAATTACTTTTAGGAGGAATTTAAATGGAAAAAGAGAAAGCTGAGATCACAGCAAAAACCGCAAATCGCATCAGGCTCCTTCGCAAAGAAAGAGGGCTAAGTCAGGAGTCGCTCGCACTTGCATCGAGATTGAATATCGCGTATATCGGAAATATCGAAAGGTGTTTAAAATGTCCCACGATTGACACGCTCAACAGAATCGCGTCCGCACTACATGTATCGCTCTCGGAATTATTGTATTTTGACGAGCCGGAGGAAGACGCGCACAGCGAAGCCCTCAAAAAAATTGAATTTTGCATTAAAAATTTTTCCGATGAGGATGCGATGCGCATAGCGGAAATCGTAACTCAAATTGCAAAAATCAGAGGGTAACAGACAGCAAAAGGGTTATTCCGGAATCAGGCTTCGGAATAACCCTTTTGCTTAATGTGCCGGAGAATACCATGCTTTTCCGGCAGCTTAAATGATGTTTATAAAAAGTCCGCTGGGTTTATGAAAAGGCTTATAAACTCCAATCGAATGTAATTTTACCTTTTGCGG
>DATAML010000028.1:0-2665 GCA_036260545.1 Caproiciproducens sp. | reverse complement strand
ACCGGCACAGTCGCGTTTTCCGCCGGCAGGCCGAGCGAGGCGGCTTTCAGGAGCTTGATTCCCTGCGTCAGGGGCATGATATCCGCTGCCCTGCGCAGCGCCTGAGGCATCACCTCGTAGGGCAGGGTTGCTCCGGAAAAGATCAGCATCGGAAAATACAGGATACTCGCCAGAATTCCGGCTGTTTTGGTATCACGCGCAATCCCTCCCACCATCATGCCGATACTGAACATCGACAGCATAACCAGCAGCCAGGCTCCCAGAAAGGCAATCCATGAACCGCCCAGCCGATACCCGTAGAATACGGCAGCAGCCGCATAAACAAGGATGAGCGAGGCAACGGAATAAAACGCGTAGATTGCTACCTGTACCAGCAGGATTTTCACCGGACTTACCGGCGTTACCCGGAAGCGCTTGAGGATTTTCCTGTGGCGGTACTCGGAAACCACCAGCGGCAGCCCCATGACCCCGCCTGCGCAGATTGCGATGGTTGACACCGCCCCGAAGGACTGCGCAACAAAGGTGTAGGCCGCGCCGTCGTACGCCGGCCTGTTCCCGTAAATAATGCCCAGCAGAACCGTTACCACCAAGGGCATGCAGATTGCAAAAATAACCATGTCCATCCCGCGCAGGGAAAGTTTCAGTTCCGTACGGAACATCGTGCTAAATGCTTTCATTTTCCTCTTCCTCCTCACCGGTGTACCATAAATAGGCGTCCTCCAGTTTTTCATGCGGGCTGGACGCCACAGCCTCCTGCACGGTGCCCTCAAAAACACACTGTCCTTTTTTCAGGATATAGATTCGGTCGCAAAGGATTTCCACTTCGTCCATAAAGTGGGAGGTCAAAAGGATGGTGAGCCCCTTCGCCTTTAATCCGGCAAGGCATTTCCAAACGTCCCGGCGGGCTTTCGCGTCCAACCCGGTCGTCAGTTCGTCCAGAAACACCGCTTCGGGGTCCGGTATCAGCGCAAGGACGATGAACAGGCGCTGCTTCTGTCCGCCGGAAAGCTCGCTCACCGCGCTTTTGTGTTTGTCCGCAAGCCCGAACTGCTTCAATAAGTCCCTGTAGTCCAAAGCACTCCGGTAAAAAGACTGCGTCTCTTCGCACAGTTCCTCTACTGTAATCCGGTCCGGATAACTGGCCTCCTGGAACTGGACTCCCACCCGCTCAAATAATTTTTTCCGGTCTTTCCGGGGATCCATCCCCAGAATGACCGCGGTTCCGCTGTCCGGATTTTTTGTACCAAGAATGCACTCCACGGCGGTGCTTTTCCCCGCGCCGTTCGCCCCGAGCAGGCCGACCACTTCGCCGCGGCCTACCGAAAGATTCAGGCCGTCCAGCGCCTTGACTCCGCCGTAAGATTTGCTCAGGTTCTTTGCTCTGATTGCTGCTTCCATAAAAATCCCTCCTGTTTCGGTTCTGCCCTCCTCTTCCGGGGGGCGTTTGCCGATATAAAGAATAACACCGGAACAAAGTCCGGTGTTATAATAGAGGGTTTGTTTGGAACTTTTTTTTCATCTTTTTCAGCTGGGCCAGCATACCCCGCGCATTTTCCCCGGCGTTGTTCAGGGAAGTAAGCAGCTTGTCGCAGACGGATACAATGTCTTCGGTCTCTTTCGGCGTTTCAAGTGCCTCCCGGACATCCGCCTCCGGGTTGCGTGAGAGGGAATTCAGCATCCGTAAAATGGCGGAAAGAGAATAGTTAGCGCAGCGGAGGGAGCGGATAATTTTCAGGCGGCTGATATCCTCCTGCGTATAAACCCGATAGCCGTTCTTCTTCCGCTTGACTGTGAGCAGGCCGTTCATCTCCCAGTTGCGCAGAGTATCCATGGTAACCTGCAGATATTCCGCCGCTTCTTTCCGGCCGAAGTACTTTCCGTCCTCCTTCTGTCCGTTGTTCAGCAAAAGCCGGTTTGTAATGGAAATGGCTTCTTCGGCGTTTTGTTTCTCGTTTTCGATCTGTTCCAGATACTCCTCCGCAAGAAGGAGCGCCCGGTCGAAATCGCATTTTGCGGAGGTCTTGATGATTTCAACCGCTTTTTTTCGCAGTCCGTTCTGCAGGACTTCCACCTTCAGGGCGGTTCGCGCAAGGCGGAACTGCTGCAAATGCAAATCCGTATAGACCCGGTAGCCATTCGGCCTGCGCTCCGGCTTGGGGATGAGCTGCAGCTCTTCATAAAGCCTTACCGTATTGGGGTGGATTCCGATGATATGCGCAATCTCCGAAGTTTTATAGGTTTTCATCCGCCACACCTCCGCTTTATTTTCTATTATATCATGAAGCGTAAGTCTGGTGTTATGGTGGATGGTTATAAATAATTTCGGCTTGTTCTGTGGAAATCGGGCTTAATTTTCGTCTATTTAGAATAGCTTCCTCCGCAGTTGGCATTATTCAGCGCGCCGGATAAATCGATCAGCAGCATTTTTACAAGTTCCTCACAGACTGGGCGGTGCTTAGTCCCTTTCGGAACAATAAAAAGATCGCCCGGGTTCATTTTTATCTTTTCGTCCTCCAGCTCCAGAGAAAAGCTGCCTTCCATCACATAAAACAGCTCGTCCGAGCCTTCGTGAACATGAAAATCAAGTGTGCGGTGCGCCACCTGCACCACATTGAGCATCTGGCCGTTGATCCGTCCGATCTCAATGTATTCATACAGCTTCCCC
>DATAML010000026.1:0-1546 GCA_036260545.1 Caproiciproducens sp. | reverse complement strand
ATTATTTATCCGCAATCGGCTATACGCCGGTTGATTCGCAGTCCGATTTTGCCGGTTTTACCCCGGAGCTCTATTATCTTATGCTGAATGCAATCTATATGGTGGCGCTTGCGGCTCCTCCTTTGATTTACTTCCGGGTGCGGCGCATTCCTCTTAGTGAGGCGCTGCCCTTTGAGCGGGCAGGTTTTGTTAAAACGGCGGCGTGCGTGTTCTTCGGCGCGGCAGTGTGTATGCTCGCCAATATACCGGCAAACTTCGTAGCTGAGGTTCAGGACTTTTTCGGCTTTCAAACGAATCTGGAAATGCCTCTTACCAATGACCTGTCTGTATTGATTCTGTACGGCATCATGGTGGCCATTATCCCGCCGATTGTGGAGGAGCTGCTGTTCCGCGGCATGGTTCTGCACGGCCTGCGCAAGTACGGCGAAGGCTTTGCGGTCGTGGTATCCGCAATTCTGTTCGGCCTGTATCACGGGAATTTTGTACAGATCGCGTTCGCTTTTTTTGCCGGACTGGTTATGGCGCTGGTCGTTGTGAAAACCGGTTCGCTGTGGACTTCCATTTTGATTCATTTTGCAAATAATTCGATTTCGCTTGCTTTGGAAATGATAAAAAGGTTCGCAGGGGATCAGGCGGTAAATACAGCCGATTTTATCGTTATGAGCACGCTGTTTGTGCTCGGGGTCTTATCTCTGATTTATCTTGTTCTGAAAAACTGGAACTTTTTCCGGTTGGAGGGCCGCAATCTGACTTTTCCGTTGGGGGCCAGAATACGCGCGGCTTTCGCAAATCCGGGTGCCGTTGCGGTGCTGATTTTTGCGCTGGCAACGTCCATCCGCTCCCTTTCTGTAAGCTGAATGAACAGAGACGAATTTTTTCTGCGCGAAGCGCTGAAGCTTGCGCGCGAGGCAGCCGATGAAGGCGAAGTGCCCGTGGGCGCCGTGATTGTAAGGAATGATACCGTGATTGCAGCGGGACGCAACCGCCGCGAAGCAGGGAAGAACGCTCTTTGCCACGCGGAGCTGGAAGCGATTGATCAGGCCTGCAAAGCGCTGGGCGGCTGGCGGCTGTGGCAGTGCGAGCTTTTTGTTACCTTAGAGCCTTGCCCCATGTGTGCCGGCGCGATCATCAACGCCCGCATCCCGCGCGTCGTGTTTGGTGCTAGGGATAAAAAGGCGGGTTCCTGCGGCTCGGTGGTCAATCTGTTCGAGCTGCCGTACAACCACAGGCCGGAGCTGGCCGGCGGCGTGCTGGAGAACGAATGCGCGCAGCTGCTCACCGACTTTTTTAAAAAGCTGAGAGAAAAATAAAATTCCGGGGATTGTCCCGGAATTCTTTTTCTATGTCAGGGGGCTTTCTATGAATCTAAAAGTTTTGGACGCCGATTTGTCCGTGTGCAAAATCTGCTTTCCGGAGGAAATCCCTTTCGGGGATCCATATGTATTTGTAGGAAAGACCGACGAGGAGCTGTCGCTGGTTTGCAGCACGCCGTCCGTGCCGAAAACCTGCACCGTCCGCGAGGATGGCTGGAAGGCTTTCCGCGTAG
>DATAML010000025.1:0-1544 GCA_036260545.1 Caproiciproducens sp. | reverse complement strand
ATTATTTATCCGCAATCGGCTATACGCCGGTTGATTCGCAGTCCGATTTTGCCGGTTTTACCCCGGAGCTCTATTATCTTATGCTGAATGCAATCTATATGGTGGCGCTTGCGGCTCCTCCTTTGATTTACTTCCGGGTGCAGCGCATTCCTCTTAGTGAGGCGCTGCCCTTTGAGCGGGCAGGTTTTGTTAAAACGGCGGCGTGCGTGTTCTTCGGCGCGGCAGTGTGTATGCTCGCCAATATACCGGCAAACTTCGTAGATGAGGTTCAGGACTTTTTCGGCTTTCAAACCAATCTGGAAATGCCCCTTACCAATGACCTGTCCGTATTGATTCTGTACGGCATCATGGTGGCCGTTATTCCGCCGATTGTGGAGGAACTGCTGTTCCGCGGTATGGTCCTGCACGGCCTGCGCAGGTACGGCGACGGCTTTGCGGTCGTGGTATCCTCCATCCTGTTCGGACTGTACCACGGAAATTTTGTGCAGATCGTATTTGCTTTCTTTTCCGGAATCGCGATGGCGCTGGTGGTTGTGAAAACCGGTTCGCTGTGGGCTTCCGTTTTAGTTCATTTTATAAATAACGCGGTAGCGTTTGCTATAGAGCTGCTAAGAAGATTTGTAGGGAATCAGGTAGCAAGCACCGCCGATTTTATCATTATGGCGGCGCTCATAGTGCTCGGCATGTTATCCCTCATTTTTCTTATTGTAAAGGACCGAAACTTTTTCCGGCTGGAGGGGCGTAATCTGATTATTCCGTTAGGGGCCAGAATTCGCGCGGCTTTTGCAAATCCGGGCGGCGTTGCGATGCTTATTTTTGCGCTGGTGTCGTCTGTCCATGTCCTTACTAAAACCTGATGGACAGGGACGAATTTTTTCTGCGCGAAGCGCTGAAGCTTGCGCGCGCGGCGGCCGATGAGGGCGAAGTACCCGTGGGCGCCGTAATCGTAAAGGACGATACCGTGATCGCCGCGGGGCGCAACCGCCGGGAAACGGGGAAGAACGCCCTTTGTCACGCGGAGCTGGAGGCGATCGATCAGGCCTGCAAAACGCTGGGGGGGTGGCGGCTGTGGCAGTGCGAGCTCTTTGTAACATTGGAGCCGTGCCCCATGTGCGCCGGCGCAATCATCAACGCCCGCATTCCGCGCGTTGTGTTTGGCGCAAAAGATAAAAAGGCGGGCTCCTGCGGCTCGGTGGTCAATCTGTTTGAGCTGCCGTATAACCACAAGCCGGAACTGGTCGGCGGCGTGCTGGAGAACGAATGCGCGCAGCTGCTCACCGACTTTTTTAAAAAGCTGAGAGAAAAATAAATTCCGGGGATTGTCCCGGAATTCTTTTTCTATGTCAGGAGGCTTTCTATGAATTTAAAAGCTTTGGACGCCGATTTGTCTGTGTGCAAAATCCGCTTTCCGGAGGAAATCCCTTTCGGGGATCCATATGTATTTGTAGGAAAGACCGACGAGGAGCTGTCGCTGGTTTGCAGCACGCCGTCCGTGCCGAAAACCTGCACCGTCCGCGAGGATGGCTGGAAGGCTTTCCGCGTAG
>DATAML010000003.1:0-2141 GCA_036260545.1 Caproiciproducens sp. | reverse complement strand
GGCAAAAGGGCAAAAAGGTAAAGCCCCGCTTTTTTATGTTTCAAAAAACTTCACCCCTGATTCCTCCGGAACTACCATCTCCTCGGATTTTTCAATGCCGAGCAGCCGGCAAAGCAAAGGTGCCACACACAGCTGAGAAATGCATTTTTCCGAGTGATCGCCGGGTATTGCGCCAGAGCCAAACAAATAGAGCGGAACCATGCGCTGAAGTTCCGTGTTTCCGCCGTGCAGTCCGCACGCGTTCATCCCATGGTCGGCCGTGATTACGACACTGCAGCCCTGCTCCAGCCACAGGGGCAGGCAGGAGGACAGCACAATGTTCGCCTTTGCAACCGCCGTTTCGTACTCCCGGCTTTCAGCGGTAAAGCGGTGACCGGCGTCATCGATGTTCATGCTGTGTATCATCAAAAAATCCGGATTGCTTCTTTCCCGCAGAAACTCCGCATCTGCAAAAACATGGGAGTCCGGATAGTTATCCTCAAAATAGTAAATTCCATCCTGTATGGCGCTGTCCGTTCCGAGTTGAATCCGGTCGGCTGCATAACAGAATGGTGCTTTCACATAAAGCTCGCTGATCCAGTGATAGGCCGCGGCGCCCGTTTTCAGTCCGTTTTTCCGGCACAGGTCAAACACACTGACACAGTTGGAACGCCTAACCACAAGGTTGTTGCTGATTCCGTGCCTGCAAACCGGAAGACCGGTTAAAAGCGTCTCATAAATCGGACGGGACAGGGAAGGAAGTTCTCCGCGGATGCAGTATTTCGCACCCATTCCCTGTTCCGCCAAATGTTCCGGATAGCCGAGATTTCGCTCTCCTGCGTTAAAACCGCATCCGTCCAAAAGTACAAATATTGTTTTTGCCATATCAATCTCCAGATAGAACGCAACACCTCTCCGACAGCAGAGAAGTGTCACGTTCTGATATTTTATTCAGGAAAACTTTTTATTTTGCTGCGGTAATAACTTCTTCCTGCCATTTGCTGCCCAGTTCCTTGGTGGTCTTGCTCCAGCCGTCGGCATCCTTAATCATTCTCGCGTTTTTATACTGTTCCTCCGGAATGAGCTTCGCTTTGACATCGTCCGGCAACTTTACGCTGCTGCGGATCGGCTTCGCATAGCCGCGGGCCAGGTTGATCTGACCTTCGTCGCTCAGTATGTATTCACGGGCAAGCGCCGCCGCGTGGGGACGCTTGGAATATGCATTGATGACCGTGCAGTAACCGCTCTGAATCGCTCCGTCGGAAGGAACGTTTACTTCAAAAGAAGCGTCCGGATTGTTCTTCTTGATCTGGTCGCGATAGTTCAGCGCGTTGTAATCCCAGAGCATTGCTACCGCAATCTCACCTTTTTCCAACCTTGTAATGGTCAGCTCACCTTTGTCAAGTCTGCCCTGCTGTGCAATCGTCTTGAAAAAGTCAATGCCGGGCTGAATGTTGCTTTCGGAACCGCCCTTCGCAATAGCGGCGGAAAGCACCGCATTCTGCGCCTGATTTGCTTTTGTTACGTCGCCGACTGATATTTTATAATCGCCCTTTAAAAGGTCTGCAAAGGACTTCGGCGCATTGGGAACCAGTTTTGTGTTTGTCAGGATTGTCATTGTGCCGTAATAACCGATAATCCAGTTTCCGTCCTTATCTTTTGCCCAGTCCGGAATATCGTTCCAATGGCTCGTTTTATAGGGAAGGGTCAAGCCTTTGCTTACCGCAACCGGGCCAAACGACTGTCCTACGTCACCGATATCCTTGGTAGCATTGTTCTTTTCAGATTCAAAAATGCCCAGCTCTTCCGCAGAAGACATATCGGTGTCCGTATGGTCAATGCCGTACTTTGTTTTCAGATCTTTCCATGTTCCGACCCAGTTTGCCCACGAATCGGGCATGCCGACGGAGTCTACACGGCCTTCTTTTTTGGCTTCCGCCGCAATCTGTTCCACCGTCATACTGTTCAGGTCAACCTTTTTTGCGGCGTTACCGGCCGTGCAGGCAGTGAGCATCGCAGCAGCCGCGCAAAAACAGGCAACCGCACCTAATAATCTTTTTCCCACTTTTTTCTCTCCTTTATTTAAATCTGGAATCAGTTTAACGTATGTCTGTAAGATACTCGTTTCGGTTCTGTAAATTATGGATTAATTTCCGATTTGC
>DATAML010000206.1:0-10067 GCA_036260545.1 Caproiciproducens sp. | reverse complement strand
TTATTTACAATATTGATGATTACCTGAACAATTAAGTGAGCGTCCACTTTCACCATGAGGAGCTCATTATCCAGCTGAACGTCAATCTGGTGCTCGGAACTGTGACGGTCAATGTGCAGCAGCGCCTCTGCAATCAAGTCCTGAATCAGCTCGGGCTGTGTGTTGATGTTGAGCCGCCCGTCGTCAATTCTGGTTACCGCAAGAATATTTTCCACCAGATTGATGAGCCATAGGGAATCCTCGTAAATATTCTCCAGAAGCTTGTGGTGTTCGGTTTGATCTATATCGGGGCCTTCGTTCAGGAGAACGCTCGCGTTTCCGGATATGCTGGTCAGCGGAGTCCGCAGGTCATGGGAAATCGCACGCAGCAGATTTGCGCGCAGCCGCTCCTTTTCCGCGTTCATCATAATCCGGTTCTGCTGTTCGTTCAGGTTGTATTTCTCGATGGCAAACGCGATTTCGGAAAGCATGCCGCCCAGCAGGGAACGTTCAAACACATCCAGCTGAGTACCGGGCATCAGCGGCAGCCCGATCACCGCCAGAACGGATTTACTTCCTTTTACCGGAAGATAATACGCTTTTGCACCCGGCAGCGTATCCGTTGAAATTCCCGCCGGTTTCCGGTTGCGGAAGGTCCATACGGCAACCGCGTACTCTTCCTCGCCGGTATATTCGTCCGGCAGAGGATGGGAAGCGTCCGTATTGCAGACAAGCGGTTTCTGAAGTTCCCCGTTTGCGGCGGGATAAAAGATAACCGGAAGGCTCAGCAGCTTGGAGAGCTGCTGCGACGATTTTTCCGCTATTTTATCAAACTCGTTTTCGCGCTGAAGCTTCCGGCTGGTCTCCAGCAAAACGCCGGTGCGGTGGGCATTGACCGCGGCCTCCCGCGCCTGCTGCCGGACACGCATGGTCAGGGAGCTTGTAATCAGCGACGCAATCAGCATGATGAGAAACGTGACCGGATAGTCCGCACCGTAGGCGGTGAACGTAAAGCGCGGTTCAATAAAAAAATAATTGTAGGCGAGGACGCTGATCACGGACGACCCCAAACCGTAAATCCGGCTGCCGGTCTGGTTTGAAATAACCAGCACCCCGAGGATATACACGGTGATAATATTGATCTGCATGAAATGGTGCGTATAAAACAGCCAGCCAATGAGGGTGCACAGGGTCAGTATTCCGATTGTTTTGAGCAAATCGGGGAAGTTCAGGTCTACATGTATTTTATGT
The DNA here is from genome assembly GCA_036260545.1 of Caproiciproducens sp. Lineage (GTDB taxonomy): Bacteria > Bacillota > Clostridia > Oscillospirales > Acutalibacteraceae > DATAML01. Next base: position 8,837 of record DATAML010000206.1, on the reverse strand, counting down.
TTCGTAATTTCCTTATGGTATGAGACGACACTGTCCGGAATAATGTAAACGTCCATATTCGGCGCCAGTACGGTCAGACGTTCCACAAAATTCGGCTTGGTGTGGAAAAGACCGGCTTTGTTGCTGGAACGTCCCATAACAATTTTCGAAACGCCGCTTACCTTCGCATATTCGGCAATCTGGTAAGCCACGTCGTCCCCGTAGACAGTGGCGATTTTTGCTCCGAGCTGCTCGGCAAGCTTCAGGTTTTCACGCAGGCGCGCCCGGTTTTTGTCCGTCAGCTCCCGGGTGTGCGGAGTTTCCACAAAAAGCGCGGTAAAGGAAGCATGGAATGCGCTTGCAAACCGCGCCGCGGTGCGGATGACCCTTGCGTTGGACGGGGAACTGCTCAGACAAACCAGGATATGTTCGCCCGTAAAGTACGAAGCGGCGTGCTCGTCGTTCCGCGCCGACTCCACTTCCCGGTTGACTTTGTCGGCAATCCTGCGCAGCGCGATTTCGCGCAGGGCAACCAGGTTTTCACGCGTGAAAAAATGATCCAGCGCGCGCTTTGCCTGTGCTTCCTTGTAGATTTTTCTGGCGTTCAGGCGGTCAATCAGCACATCGGGCTCAATATCGACCAGTTCCACCTGCGTGGCCCGGTCAAATACGGAATCCGGCACCCTTTCCTTTACGGTAACATGGGTAATGGCAGCCACAATGTCGTTCAGGCTTTCCAGATGCTGTACGTTCAATGTGGTATAAACATTGATTCCGGCATTCAGCAGCTCTTCAATATCGTCGTAACGTTTGATATGCCTGCAGCCGTGCGCGTTGGTGTGCGCCAGCTCATCCACAAGGAGCAGCTCGGGTTTCCGCTCCAGCGCGGCGTCCAGATCAAACTCATTGAGTGTAATCCCGCGGTAGGATACTTTTTTGACGGAGATGGATTCGAATCCCTGTGCCAGCTCCATCGTATCCGGCCGGGAATGCGGTTCAATATAGCCCAGAACAACGTCGACCCCGGCCTTCTGCTCGGAGTGGGCAGCGTCCAGCATGGCGTAGGTTTTGCCGACGCCCGCCGCGTAACCGAAAAAGATTTTCAGTTTTCCCTTTTTACCGCTGTTCTTTTCCTGATGTATGGCTTTCAGCAGTGATTCCGGAGTAGGCCGTTCGTCGCCCATGGAACCCACCTCTTTATTTCAAAATGCCGTCAAGCGCAAGGTTTACCTGCAGGACGTTCACCGTTTCTTCCCCGAATATGCCTAAGGACCTTCCAACTGTGTATTTAGAAATGACATCTCGCACCTGCTGTGCGGAAAGATTTCTTGCCTTTGCGATACGTTCCGCCTGATACTCCGCGGCAGCCGGCGAAATGTGCGGGTCAAGCCCGCTGCCGGAACAGGTAACCAGGTCCTCCGGAATGGCAGCCCCTTTTTTCTCCGGGCTGGCGGCCTGTATTTTTTCCATGCGCTGTTTTACAAGCTCCCTGTACTGTTCACTTGCGGGGCTCAGGTTGGACGGGACCGCGTACAGAATCACCTTTCCGTCCTGATCTTTATAGGTTTTGGTATCCAGATTCATAATGCGTCCCCACAGGTACTGATTCCCTGTGAACTGCTGAGCCAGAAGCGCGCTGCCGTACTTCTTCCCGTTTACCTCGATTATACTGCCATTTGCCTGATTATGGAAGAGAAGCTGTGAAATTCCGGTGACCGCAAGAGGATAAATTACGCCGCAAAGCACGGTAAAAACGAGCAGGACGGCAAGCGCTTTTGTCCAGACGGACTTTATAAGTTTCATTTCATTTTACCTCCTCATGCCACGCCGAATACGGTCAGGATGATATCAATCAGCTTTACAAAAACGAAAGGCGCCGCCAGGCCGCCCAGGCCATAAATCAGAAGGTTCCGGGAAAGCAGCTTCTTTGCCGGGACTTCGCGGTACTTCACGCCCTTGAGCGCGAGCGGGATGAGCGCGACAATAATCAGTGCGTTATAGATGATGGCGGATAAAATGGCCGTGTTGGAGCTGTGCAGCCCCATGATGTTCAGCGCCGCCAGGCCGGGATACAGGCCCATAAACATGGCGGGGATAATAGCAAAATACTTTGCCACATCGTTCGCGATGCTGAAGGTGGTCAGCGAGCCCCGTGTCATAAGAAGCTGCTTACCGATTCGCACAATATCGATCAGTTTGGTGGGCGAAGAGTCCAGATCAACCATGTTGCCCGCTTCCTTCGCCGCCTGCGTACCGGTATTCATCGCGACCGCAACGTCCGCCTGCGCGAGTGCCGGCGCATCGTTGGTGCCGTCTCCCGTCATGGCGACCAGATGCCCCTGCTTCTGGAAATCGCGGATCATTTTGAGCTTGCCCTCCGGGGTGGCTTCCGCCAGAAAATCATCCACGCCCGCTTCCGCTGCAATTGCTGCCGCCGTCATGGGGTTGTCTCCCGTGATCATAATGGTTTTAATCCCCATTTTGCGCAGGTCGGCAAACTTTTCCTTAACGCCGCTCTTGATGATATCCTTCAGGTTGATAACGCCAAGAACTTTTTTATTCTTTGCCACAACGAGCGGAGTACCGCCTGTGTTTGCAATCCGCTTTACCGTTTCCTCACATTCTTTTGAGTAGGTGCCGCCCTGATTTTCCACATACTCCCGTATTGCGTCGGCGGCTCCCTTGCGGACTTCTGTTCCGGCAAGGTTTACACCGCTCATCCGCGTCTTTGCTGTAAACGGGACAAACTCGGGGGACTGCCCGCCGAATTCCCGGCCGCGGATGCTAAACTCCTTTTTGGCCAGTACGACGATGCTTCTGCCCTCCGGCGTTTCGTCCGCCAGCGAGGAAAGCTGCGCGGCGTCGGCAAGCTCCTTAATATCCACGCCGTCTACCGGAAGAAACTCCGAAGCCTGCCGGTTGCCCAGCGTAATGGTGCCGGTTTTATCCAGCATGAGGATATCCACGTCGCCCGCCGCTTCGATCGCTCTTCCGCTCATCGCGAGGACGTTCGCCTGGTTGAGCCGGCTCATTCCCGCAATTCCGATGGACGAAAGCAGCGCGCCGATGGTTGTGGGCGCAAGGCAGACCAAAAGCGCAATCAGCGCGGTAATGGAGCTTGGATTTGTAATTCCTGCCTGTTTGGCCGCAAATTCGGAGTACGGATACAGTGCCGCCGTCACCAGCAGGAAAATGATGGTCAGCGCAATCAGCAGAATCTGCAGGGCAATTTCATTTGGCGTTTTTTTGCGCGAAGCCCCTTCCACCATAGCGATCATCTTGTCCAGAAAGCTTTCGCCCGCTTCACTGGTCACGCGGATGACCAGCGCATCCGAAATGACCGTGGTTCCGCCGGTCACCGCGCTGCGGTCGCCGCCGCTTTCCCGGATAACGGGGGCGGATTCGCCGGTGATGGCACTTTCATCCACCGAGGCCGCGCCGTCAATTACCTCGCCGTCCGCCGGAATTTGTTCTCCGGCGCGTACAATAACAAGATCGTCCTTTTTCAGCTCCGAAGAAGAAATCTTCTGAACCTGATCTTTCTGTTCCACAGACGGAACTTTGTGGGCCTCCACATCCTTTTTTGCCGCGCGGAGGGAATCCGCCTGTGCTTTGCCGCGGCTTTCCGCAATGGCTTCCGCAAAGTTGGCAAACAACACGGTAAACCAGAGAATTACCGCGATGGCAAGGATAAAGCCCGGCCGCGCGTCCCGGACTCCGAACAGTGAAACGAAGTAAAGGATTGTTGTCAGAACGGACGCAACATAAACAATAAACATCACCGGATTGTGAATCTGTATTCTGGGATCGCATTTTAAGATGGAATCCCGTATTGCCCTGCCGATCAAATCCTTATCCGCAAAGGCATTCTTTTTATGTGAACTCATCGGAGTACCTCCTTAGCCGAACATCTTGAAAAAGTCTGCGATCGGTCCCAGCGCCAGCGCCGGGAAAAAGCTGAGCGCACCGATCAGGATGATGACGAAAATTAAAAGCCCCACGAACATCGCGTCGTGCGTAGGCAGCGTTCCCGCGCCAACCGCGACTTTTTTCTTCTGCGCAAGGGAGCCCGCCATGGCCAGTGCAGCCACCATCGGCACATACCGCGCGAAAAGCATAAGGATTCCCGTGGAGAGATTTAGAAATGGCGTGTTCGCGTCCAGCCCGGCAAATGAGGAACCGTTGTTTCCGCCCGCCGACGTAAACGCATACAGAATTTCAGAAAATCCGTGCGCTCCCGTATTCGTTAAAGTGATTCCGGGCATCATGCACGCAACGCCGCTTCCGATCAGGATTGCCACCGGAGTTGCAAGGCAGAGCAACACTGCCATTTTCATTTCATAGGGTTCAACCTTCTTGCCGAGATATTCCGGCGTACGGCCAACCATCAGCCCGGCAATAAATACGGTGAATATAGCAAATCCCAGCATGCCGTACAGTCCGGAGCCGACCCCGCCGAAGATAACCTCTCCAAGCTGGATGAGCAGCATGGGGATCATGCCGCCGATCGGGGTGAGGCTGTCATGCATCGCGTTGACGGAACCGTTTGACGCCGCCGTGGTGAATACAGTCCAGGCAGAGGAAGCAGCAATTCCGAACCGGGTTTCCTTGCCCTCCATATTTCCTCCCGAATGATTTACAAAGGAGGTATCTACCGCGCCGTTCTGCGCAAGCTGCGGGGTTGCCTGCGCCTCTGCGGCAAGCGTAACGCCGAGGCAGACGGTCAGAACGAGAAACATGGCCAGAAAGAGTGCAATCCCCTGCCGGCTGTCCTTTACGCTTTTGCCAAAGGAAAAGCAGAGGGCCGCAGGAATCAGCAGAATGGAGATCAGCTCTATAAGGTTGGAAGCCGCCGTCGGGTTTTCAAACGGGTGCGCTGAATTTGTGCCGAAGAAGCCGCCGCCGTTTGTCCCCAGCTGCTTGATCGCAATCTGGCTTGCGGCAGGACCCTGCGGAATCACCTCGCCGGTAATAACCGTACCGTCGGATAATGTGACCGGCTGTATGAGCTCCGCTTTTTCATTACCGCTGAAATTCTGAACCACGCCCTGTGAGGCAAGGAGTATCGCGATGACCAGCGAGAGCGGAAGCAGAATGTATAATACGATCCGGGTCAAATCTGTCCAGAAGCTTCCCAGCCCGGTTTCCTGCACCTTCACGAATCCGCGGATCAGGACAAACAACACGGCGATTCCGGTTGCCGCCGACAGAAAGTTCTGTACCGTAAAAGCAAGCATCTGGGTAAGATAGCTCATGGAATTTTCCCCGGAATAGGACTGCCAGTTTGTATTGGTGACAAAGCTTACGGCGTTGTTAAACGCCTGATCCCATGCAACGGAACCGAAATGCTGCGGATTCAGCGGAAGAAGTCCCTGCAGAAGATTCAGCAAAAAGACAAGAACAAGCCCGAACAGATTAAAGACCAGGACGGCAGCCGTATACTTTTTCCAGGTCATCTGCTCGTTCCGGTCAATTTTCAATGATTGATACAATAAGCCTTCCGCTGGTTCCATCACTGGGGATAAAAAAACCTTTTCGCCGTTCATCACCCTTGCGATGTATCCGCCAAGCGGAACAGCCAAGGCCACCACTAAAGCAAGGTACAGAATTGTCTGTAATATTTCTTCGTTCATATTTTATCGCTCCTAAAAAGAATCGTAACCAGATAAACCAGCAGCGCTCCAAAAACGAGGCCTGCTGTTCCGACGATAACCTGCATCTATATTCCTCCGTTTCTTTGACAGTATAACATTGGAATCATAAGAATGCCGTTAGGGTTTTGCCTTAGGCATTAAGATTCTGTTAATATCATTGGAATAGCTTTCCCATAATTGACCTCTTTATGGGAATCAGGAAATGTGAAACAAGCAGATAATAAGAGCCCTTGCTCAAAACCTGAGATTCCCGCCAGATCGAACGCCACACCGCGAAAATCTTTAGAGTAAAAGCCAATAAAACAGCTCTGAAAACAATATGTGCCGGATCCATACGAATTACATCCCTTTGCGTGCAAATTTGACCGTGATTTCTTGCACTGTTCATTCTATTACAATTTCCGTTAGGACAGTATAAAGGTTCGCCGCAGCGTGTCAAAATTGTGTTAAGAGGACGTTGCCCGGGCAGATCAGGGCATGATAAAAAGCGATATTCAAAAGCCATCGCGTAATGTGGAACGGCTGTGGTAAGCTCTATAATTGTCACCAAGTTCAGTTTAATAAAAGGCGCAGCCGCAGGGTACTTACCCCACGGCTGCGCTTTATTCTCAATTTTTTCGTCTGAAACGAAGTGGGACAACGTCGGCAGGCTCGTCGCCTTCCGGCTTCAAAAATAAGATTTTTGTCTGTTATTACGTCAACCTGCACAAAAATTCAATAATTAATATGTTGTAATATACATTGACAATAAAACAGGGGCAACGTATAATGATATTACTAAATCAAATTAAGTAATAAAACAAATTAACTACTAAACCAAATTTATTACATAGTGAAAAGCAGGAGGAAGCTGAATGGATTATTTTGCAGAGATTGAAGCGTATTTTGAGACACTAAAAACAACTGTCGACCAAGTGGACAGGAAAGAAATCCAAAAAGCCATGGAGGTTCTGGTCAAAGCAAGGGATCAAAAAAAGTACATATTTATTATGGGCAACGGCGGGAGCGCCGCGACAGCATCCCATTATGCAGGAGATTTCAATAAGGGATTGAGCCTCAACAGAGAGAAGAGGTTCCGCTTTGTTGCTCTCAACGACAACGCGCCCACTGTTCTCAGCCTTGCAAACGATGTAAGCTATGACGCAATTTTTGTAGAGCAGCTTAAAAATTTTCTTGACGACGGCGATGTTGTGATCGCAATTTCCGGCAGCGGTAATTCAAAAAACATCATCAACGCGGCGGAGTATGCGAAACAAAAGGGTAACACCGTGATCGGCATGACCGGCTACAGCGGCGGAAAACTCAAGGAGCTGTCTGATATTCAGCTGCATGTCCCGCTGGACAATATGCAGGTGGTAGAGGATGTTCATATGGTATTCTGTCATTTAATGACATCCATTCTATACAAAGAACAATAACTGATGGAAGCATCACAGAACGGGGGGTTGTTGGGTGGATAACGATAGGGCTGCAGAAAACGCAGCGGATACGAATGAGAACATACTGGAACTCAAGCATATTACAAAGCTGTTCCCCGGCGTAAAGGCGATTGATGATATTACGATGTCTGTGAAAAAAGGCACCGTGCACGTCATCGTAGGAGAAAACGGCGCAGGCAAGTCTACCCTGATGAAGATTATCAACGGACTGTATAAGCCCGACGAGGGAACCATTTTTTACAACGGCGAAGAATTCAGGGCAACCAGCGCAACCCAGTCAAGAGAAATGGGTATTTCGATGATTTACCAGGAGCTTAATATTGTACCAGAAATGACGGTCGCCGACAATATCTTTCTCGGCAGAGAACCGATGCGCAAAAACAAAATGTTTGTGGATAACAAAAAGCTCAATGAAATGGCAAGAGATTATCTCAAGACACAGGGGCTGAATTACGACCTGAAGGAAAAAATGAAGCATCTCTCCGTTTCACAGGCACAGATGATCGAAATCATCAAAGCAATTTCGTGCAATGCAAAGCTCATTATTATGGACGAGCCAACCTCGGCCATCACCGATACGGAAGTTGATTATCTTTTTGAAAAGATTGCCGCGTTGAAAAAACAGGGAGTGACCATCATCTACATCTCCCATAAGATGGATGAGATTTTCCGTATCGCGGACTATATCTCTATTTTCCGCGATGGCAGGCACATCGAAACCAATCCTGCAGGTATGTATGACAAAAACAAGATAATCAGTATGATGGTCGGCCGGGAAATGAATGACATCTATCCGAAAGAGGAGACGGAGACCGGGGATGAAATATTCCGCGTTGAGAATTTCAACAGTGCGGGCGTGTTTAAAGATATCAGCTTCGGGTTGAAAAAGGGTGAAATCCTGGGTATTTCAGGCCTCATGGGAGCAGGAAGAACGGAAATTGTCCGCTCTATCTTTGGACTGGATAAAAAGGATTCCGGTAAGATATTCCTGGAAGGCAAAGAAATCAAAATCAAGGGAGTCCCGGACGCCATAAAACACGGCATCGTAATGCTTTCGGAAAGCAGGAGAAGATACGGACTGATTCCGGTTCGCAGCGTACTGGAGAACATCGGGCTGGTTGCTCTGAAATACCGCTTTAACAGCATGTGGATCAAGCATCGGGCGGAAAACGCCGCTGTGCTGGACATGGTAAAAAAGCTGGGCGTAAAAACAGCAACCGTGGATACCGAAGTGCAAACGCTGAGCGGCGGAAACCAGCAGAAGGTGGTTCTTGCAAAGTGGCTGCTCGTCAATCCGAAAGTGCTGATTCTTGACGAACCGACACGCGGCATTGACGTAGGTGCGAAATATGAGATCTATAAGCTGATGTGCGAGCTGACCAAGGCAGGGATGTCCATCATCATGATTTCCTCTGAACTGCCCGAGCTGATCGGTATGAGCGACCGGATTATCGTAGTATGCCAGGGGAAAATTGCCGGAGAGCTGAACCGCGATGAGGCTACTCAGGTAAAAATAATGAATTATGCAACAGGAGGTATGACAAATGCAGGCGTTGCAGGCACTGTTTAACGGCGAAAACCGGAAAATCGACATTAAGAAGTTTTACAACAAATACGGAATCATTACGGTTTTAATTGTGATTCTATTGGTTTCCTCGGTTATCTCCCCCACGTTTCTGACAGAAATGAATATCATCAACGTACTGACGCAAATCAGCGTTGTTACCATTATCGCATGCGGCATGACAATGCTGATTATATCCGG
>DATAML010000218.1:0-4426 GCA_036260545.1 Caproiciproducens sp. | reverse complement strand
TGCGTCCTGATCGATTTGCAGAACAGGCGGCGGCGAAAAATAAAACAGCTTCAAAAGCAAGAATGCGTCTTGAGACGGCCTTTAAAGCCTCATCAAGACGCATTTTTATGCACTGTTTTTTATTGAAATCATTTTGCAGAAGTCTCTGGGTAACGGCCGGATTTCCGCTGAAAACTATTTTTCTGACATTCGCCTCAAATCAGCCGCCGAGGTACGCCTTGCGCACCTTTTCATCATTGGCGAGTTCGTCCGCGTCACCTTCCATGCTGATGGAACCGGTTTCCAGCACATAGGCGCGGTTTGCGATTTCAAGTGCCTTCTTCGCGTTCTGCTCCACCAGAAGCACCGTAACACCGGATTGATTAACTGCCTGAATAATATTGAAGATTTCGCCCACCAGAAGTGGGGAAAGACCCATAGATGGCTCGTCAAGAAGCAGCATTTTGGGATTGCACATCAGCGCGCGCCCGATGGCCAGCATCTGCTGCTCGCCGCCGCTCAGGGTTCCCGCCAGCTGCCTGCGGCGTTCCTTCAGTCTAGGGAGACGCTCAAACACCTTTTCGTAATCCTTCTGGATATTGTCCGCATCGCTGCGGATATAGGCGCCCATTTCCAGATTTTCCTGCACCGTCATTTTTGCGAAGATTCTTCTGCCTTCCGGCACCTGTGCCAGACCGAGACGGATAATCTTATGCGCGTCTGTGGTGCGCAGGTTATTGCCGCAAAAGCTGATTTCACCGCCTTTTGGTTTTACAAGGCCGGAAATCGAATGCAGCGTAGTGGTTTTTCCGGCGCCGTTCGCCCCGATCAGCGTAACGATTTCGCCTTCGCCGACTTCAAAGGAAATATTTTTAATGGCGTGGATTGCGCCGTAGTAAACATCAAGATTTTTGACTGACAGCATTGTTTCCATATTACTCACCCCCAAGGTATGCGGCAATCACTTTCGGATTGCGGCGCACTTCTTCCGCGGTTCCCTCGGCAATGATCTTGCCGTAGTCCAGAACGACAATATGTTCGCAGATTCCCATAACGAAGTTCATGTCATGTTCGATGAGCAGGATGGAAATTTTGAACTTATTACGGATCAGCTGGATGGTTTCCATGAGCTCCTTGGTTTCAGTGGGGTTCATGCCTGCCGCAGGCTCGTCAAGGAGCAGAACCTTCGGGTTGGTTGCAAGCGCCCGCGCGATTTCCAGCTTGCGCTGCTGACCGTACGGAAGATTTTTAGCGTAATCATGGGCAAATTTATCAAGGTTGAAAACCTGCAGAAGCTCATGGGCGCGTTTCGAAATCTCTTTTTCTTCCTTGCGGTAGGAGGGCAACCGGAAGATGCCGGAAAGCACGGAATATTTCATCTGGCTGTTCATCGCAATTTTAACGTTATTGATAACGGACGCATCCTTGAACAGGCGGATATTCTGGAAGGTTCTTGCGATTCCGTTCTGTGTGATCTGGTAGGTCTTTTTGCCTACAATACTAATTCCTTCGAGCTCTATGGTACCCGTAGTGGGGACATAGACATTGGTCAGCAGGTTAAAGACCGTGGTCTTTCCGGCGCCGTTGGGGCCGATCAGCCCCATGATCTCGCCCGGCTCAATGGAAAAGTGCACGTCTTCCAGCGCCTGCAGGCCGCCGAACGAAATGCCTAAGTTTCTCGTTTCCAGTACAGACATTTCTCAGCCCTCCTTTTCCGCGGCAGGTTTATCTTTTCTCGCGCGTTTATCCTTCATCTTGGCGATAAAGCCCGCCAGCGAAAACTCGCTGCGGCCAAGCAGGCCAGTCGGACGGAACAGCATCACGCAGATTAGGACAATGGAATAAAGGAGCATGCGGTAATTGGAGAAGCCGCGCAGCGCTTCCGGAAGGATGGTAAGCACCGTGGCGGAAATAATGGAGCCGGTAATGGAACCCATACCGCCGAGCACGACCATGACCAGAATTTCCGTGGAGCGGTTAAAGTCAAACTTGGACGGGTCGATAATGCCGATCTGGTGCGCGTAAAGCCCGCCTGCCACACCGGCAAAGAACGCCGCAAGGATAAAGGCCAGAAGCTTATAATACGTCGTATGGATACCGGAAGCCTCCGCCGCAATTTCATCCTCGCGGATCGCGATGACCGCGCGGCCGTGTCTGGAGGTTCCGAACGTAAAGTTAATGAAGATGACCAGCACCGCCACAAAGAACACATAGGTGAACATTGCAGTCAGGTTGAACCGGGAGTTGAGGGACTGGATTCCGTAAAGCCCCTTTGCGCCGTTGGTAATGGTAAGGTTATTCGCGATGACGCGGATAATTTCACCGAAGCCAAGGGTGATGATGGCAAGGTAGTCTCCGCGCAGCCGCAGCGCAGGCACGCCGATCAGCACGCCGAAAACCGCCGCGACCAGACCGCCCAGAATCAGGCCGATGGGAAAAGCGATCGAAAGAGGCAGGCCGCTGTGCAGTGTAAACAGGGCCGCTGCGTAAGCGCCCACCAGCATAAAGCCCGCGTGCCCCAGAACCAGCTGGCCGAGCAGGCCGGTTACCATGTTCAGGCTGACCGCAAGAATCACGTTGATGCACACCATGGTCAGGATATCGGAGAAATAGCTGTTGATCACGCCCGCATTGATCAGAGAGGAAAAGATGAAATAAAGGACAAGCACAATCGCCAGATTGACCGCATAGGAAATCAATTTCTTCTTTGATGAACCGGTCATTTTTACACCTTCTCCCTTGTATTTTTGCCAAGCACGCCGGTAGGCTTAACCAGCAGGACGACAATCAATATTCCGAATACCACCGCGTCGGTCAGGTTGCTGCTGATGTAGGCGTTCGTAAGGCTTTCGGCCACACCCAGTATGTAGCCGCCCAGCATGGCGCCCGGGATGCTGCCGATTCCGCCCAGAACTGCCGCAACAAAGGCTTTCAGACCCAGCAGGCCGCCCATGGTCGGTTTGATCTGCGGATAGGTGTTGCAGTAAAGCACCGCGCCTACGGAAGCAAGCGCAGAGCCGATGCCGAAGGTAAATGCAACGACTGTGTTGGTGTTGATTCCCATCAATTTGGCCGCTCCCGCGTCTTCGGAAGTGGCGCGCATCGCCTTGCCGATTTTTGTCTTGCTTACCAGAAGCTGCAGTCCCGTCATCATGACCACAGATACAATAATGTTCAGTATTGTGGACGATGTAACCTGCAGGCTGCCGATCTGAAGCGGGCTGAAGGAGAACATTTTCGGCATGGACTTCGGATCGGAACCGAAGATGAGCTGATACAGGTTCTGCAGGAAGGTGCTGACGCCGATTGCCGTGATCAGAAGCGAGATTTTCGGCGCGTCGTGAACCAACAGTCTGCGGTAGGCAATCCGCTCGATCAAAATACCCGCGATGCCGCAGAACAGGATGGAACCAAGCACCGCAAACCAGATGGGGATACCCATCATAATCAAAATGACAAATACCGAGTAAGCTCCGACCATGATAATATCGCCGTGAGCAAAGTTAATTAACTGAACAATACCGTAAACCATGCTGTAGCCCAGCGCGACCAGAGCATAGATGCTGCCGATCCCGAGGCCGTTGATCATCTGCGTTAAGAATTCCATATTTCGCACCCTCCTGAATTTTTAGGAATGCCGCCAAATGCTTTCCTGCTTATGCCGTATCTCTTACCTGCTCCTGCCGCAGGCAAGAGATACGACATAATTCCGATACGGTATCATAAGTAAAAATCCGAAAAGAGGGCGAATTCCTTCCCCCTCTTTTCCGGATTTCAGATTCTGATTTCAGAACCGAATTACTTTTTGAAGTTTTCTACAAACTTATATTTGCCGTCCGCAATCGTGGTAATAACCGCTTCTCTGACCGGGTTCCGGTTCTCATCGAAGGTTGTGGTACCGGTGAGGCCCTTGTAGGAAAGGCCTTTCATTGCAGCGATGACCTTGTCAGAATCGGTGGAGCCTGCCTTCTTGATTGCCTCGCACATCATGCCCATTGCGTCATAGCCCAGAACAGCAAACATATTCGCGTCTGTCTTGTATGCTTCCTTATACTGCTTGAGGAAATTCTGAAGGTTCGGGTCTGTGCTCTCCGCGGAGTACTGGCTGCAGAAGTAGCAGTCCTTTACAGCGTCGAGGTTGCTCTTGTCGATCTTCTCCAGAACACCGTCCCATCCATCCGCGCCGAGGAGCTTTGCGGTAAGGCCGATTTCCTTCGCCTGTACGGCAATCAGGGCAACATCGGAATAATAAACAGGAACCATGATAACATCCGGATTGCCGGCCTTGATCTTGGTGAGCTGGGACTTGAAGTCCACGCTGCCGCTCTGGTAGCCTTCCTTGTTGGTAATGGTAAGGCCCGCTTTCTTTGCTTCCTCTTCAAATGCGTTGGCAACGCCCGTGGAATAATCATCGCCGTTATCATAAATAATCGCGGCAGTCTTTGCG
>DATAML010000205.1:0-1862 GCA_036260545.1 Caproiciproducens sp. | reverse complement strand
GCAGTATGGTGGCTTCCAAACCGCTTCCATTGCTGATTTCAACGGAGCGCACACCCTCCTGCCGGCCTCCCGACATTCTGCTTTCTCTTATGGAGATCAGCTGGGAAAGATCGCCTACATACTCAAGCTGCTTTTGAATATCCATGTGGCATTCTCCTTCCGCTATGCCTTGCCGTTACTTCCGAAAATGTTCATTTTTTCCAGGGTCGCCTGTTTAACGGCTTCGATAATTGACGGCATTAAGTCGGTCATTCCGTCGTTTTCTTTATAGAAATCATGGGCGGCCTTGGCCGCCGCGCAGTTGATATCCGTAAAAATATTTAATTTGGAAACGCCGCAGGCAATGGATTTTTTAAAGTCCTGTTCGGACAGCCCGGAACCGCCGTGCAGTACAATAGGAGCGGCTATCATACCGGAAATGGTTTTCAGACGCTCAAAGTCGAGCTTCGGGGTGCTTTTATACGCGCCGTGGGCGGTGCCAAAGGCAACAGCCAGAGCGTCCACGCCCGTGGCATTGTAAAAATCCAACGCTTCCTGGGGCTCGGTGTAAATGCTGCTGTCTGTGTCAGCAGAGCCTGCTCCCTCAGTGCTGCTGTCATTTGCGCCGACGTGGCCCAGCTCGCCTTCTACAGTGATTCCCTTTGCATGGGCGATTTTTACAAGGTCGGACACCGCCTTGCAGTTGTCCTTAAAATTGAGGGTGGAACAGTCATACATGATGGAGGTAAAGCCCAAATTCATGGCATGCAGAACGGCTTCTTCGGTCAAACCGTGATCAAAGTGAACGATAACCGGAACGGTCGCTCTTTTTGCCAGTGGAATCAGCAGCAATGCAAGGTCTTCCAATCCGGCGAAAGGAAGCAGCACCTCAGCTGTACCGATGATAACAGGGCAACGGCTTTCCTCCGCAGCGGCAAGAACGCCCTTGGCCATTTCAAGATTTACGGTATTGAACAGGCCGACACCGTATTTTTTTTGTTTTGCATCTTGTAAAACATCATTTAAATTTACTAGCATAATCAGTCCTCCAAAGTTGGAATTCTTTTGATATTCGGGTCGGTAAAGATGTCGTATTCGTCATAACTGGTTGTGCTGAATTCGGAAATGACCGCGCCCTCCGGGCCTGCCTGGAACCAGTGCTTCGTATTGGGAACGATGGTATATTGCTCACCCGGATGCAGTTCGATTTCATGGAAAACCGTGTAATACCGGCGCGAACCTTCGGGCGGAAGGGCCTTCGGAGCCGGGCAGGCTTCGCCGCTCACGTAAAGGTAAACGGTACCGTAACGGCAGCGGAAGGTTTCCTCCTTTCCTATATAAGAGCCAAAGGGTATATGAATGTGTTCCGGGCAGGTTTGACCGGGGAACAGAACCATTTCCTTTGCGCAAACGCGGTTCGTATTGATATAGGTGACAAGCTGAAGTCCTGTGGTATAAATATCATTCAGGCCAAGGTCCGCTACTTCAATATTGTTTTTTTCTTTTTCGGTCAGAACAGTATGGGCCTTCTCATATAGTTCGAAGGCTTTCTTCTGTACTTCTGCAACTAATTGCTTTTTCATAATTTGATGTTTCCTTTCTATGCATTATAATAATGGATGGGCTTCCATAAATTTCAGAGTTTCATCAATGGATTTGATTCCGGAGGACGCGCTGATCTCCATGATACAGTGGGTTCCCACGGCGTTTGCAAACCGGCCGCTTTGCCTGTAATCCCAGCTCTGAGCCAGGCCGCACAGAAATCCTGCGCAAAATGAATCGCCCGCTCCGGTGGTATCCACAGGCTTTACAAAATTGTAAGTCGGCAATATGTACCGGCTGCCATTCTGCTCACAAACGTATGCCCCGTCTTTTCCGATCTT
>DATAML010000203.1:0-6295 GCA_036260545.1 Caproiciproducens sp. | reverse complement strand
TTTGCGTGGATGTAGCCGCAGAACCGGTACTCTTCCCGCAGGAGCCGCAGGGTTTCAATCATCTGCTCGCAGGTGTAATCGGGATTTTTCAGCACGCCGGAGCTGATGAAAAGCCCCTCGATGTAGTTGCGCCGGTAAAACTGGATGGTCAGCTCCGCCATCTCCCGCGGAGTGAACGAGGCGCGGGGCGTATCGTTAGAGCGGCGGTTTACGCAGTACTGGCAGTCGTAAACGCACGCGTTGGAAAACAGCACTTTTAAAAGCGAAATGCACCGCCCGTCTCCCGCAAAGCTGTGGCAGATGCCGCAGGACGCCGCGTTGCCGATGCCCCCCGGAGACGCTTTCCGGTCCACGCCGCTGGAAGTGCAGGCCACATCGTATTTTGCCGCATCCGTCAGAATTTTCAGTTTATCAAATACATCCAAGGAGAATGCCCCCATCGTTATGGATTAGACGAAGAACCGGCTGTTACGCCGTTGCCTGCAAACGGTTCGCCGAAGATATCGGTCAAATCGGAATTGATTTTATCGCTTTCCCCGACGTATTCAGCAATCAGGGTGCCCATTTTGTAGTAGTGGACGGGACCGGAAAAGTGGATATACCTTGTACCTGAAATGTCACTGTAGCCGCTGCCGTCGGTACTGATGTGCTTTGCGGTGGATTCCATTTCCGGGCTGTCGCTGAATAAGTAGACCGTGACCACCTCAAGACCGATATGCATCTGTTTCCGTTCGGCGGGAATATAGTTCCTCTCCACATCCTGTGTTTCGCCGGAATATTCCCTTGCCTGCATTTCCGCCTGAAACTGACTCAGGCCAAAATAAGCCTGCCGGTCGCCCGCGAACGGCCAGCCGAGAAGATCCGTCAAATCCGAGTTGATTTTATCGTTCTTCCCGACATATTCAACAATAAGACTTCCCATCTTGTAGTAATTGACCGGATAGGCAAAGTCCACGCATACCCCTTTGGAACCGTCCCAGTATCCGTCGCCGTCGCGGGCGATGTTTTTGGCGACGGCTTTCATCTCCTGATTGCTGCCGAAAAGATAAACCGCCACGGATTCATCGCCGCCGAGCCTCATCCGTTTCCGCTCGGCGGGAGTGTAGTTTTTTTCCACATCCTGTATTTCGCAAGGATAACCCTTTTGCCTTATTTCCGTCTGGAACCGTTCTAAATTGTAAGTTTCCCTCTCGCGGTTTTCCCTCTGACGGGGACTCCCGCCGCATCCGTCAAAAAGCGGCAGAATCAGGAATAATAGACAAAGGGCGGCGATGCGGCGTATTGAAATTTTCATAGCGGCCTCCTTGCACAAAACCGACCATACGTTTGTTTTACACAGTATATCACAAAACGTATGTTCGTGTAAAGAGGTAAAATGGGAAGAAACAAAAAGTCAGGGCGGCGTTTCACCGCACTGACTTTGGATTATTCCTTTGATACGGAAGGCAGGTTGCCAAGGTTGTTGTTTTCACTGCCGTCGGGCAGTGAACGAAGGTATTCCGTACCGTTTTTTACGGCGACTGCCACGCCCCGGATTTTATTATCCTTTGCCATCTGCACGCCCTGCTTTTTTGAAACCTCATCGCCGTCGGAAAGACGGTAGCCGGAGATTTTTCCGCTTGTTTTAATCAGCCCTACAATTGAAACGGCGTCCCCTTGCGGGTTGGGAGTCACCTCGTTGATCGTGGGAGGGGGAAACTTGTTTTCCTCGTGTACAAAATCCATTTTGATTCTCCTTTCCTGCCCTTATTTTTTACGCGCCGGAAAGGAATATGCGCAAGGACGCGGCAGGTTTTCTCTCTCACCGTGAGTTTTTCGATTACATACTATATACTGTATCCAAAGAACCGCTGGAGAAACCGGGGTGAAGGACAAGAGTAACTCCAAAAGGCCGGATGGCGTCTTGATTCAGCGGTTCCCCAATTTCGATAAGTTAATGAAAAAGGTGATTATATGTACGAATCGAGAAATGATTATTACGGCGATGACCGCAGACCGGATTACAGAAAAATGGTCAATATTCCGCTTGAGCTCTATGAATCCATGAAAGGAGACTATTTTATCGGCTACGCGGATAACCTGACCTTCGGGAAAGGGAAAAGCGCGTGGGCAAGGCTGTATAACCCGCGCAATTCCGGGAGACTCCTGCACGTAAACGTATGGACGGTAACCGATATTTCCGTCGCGCCCTTCCGCGCCCAGTTCTGGTTTAACGCGGAAGCGCCGGGAAGATACACCGAATCCGAGCTTGTAACACCCTCCAACACGGCCATCCGCCCGCTTCCGGAACCGCGGATCAAGCTGCAGGAGGCCTCCGACGTGTCCGGCGAGCCGACCGGCGGAGTAAAGGCTTTTGTGCGCAGAGGACAGCCGGAAAGCACGCTGGTGGAAACCGAAAACGGCAAGCTGATTTTCCCGCCCGGCGGCAACTTTTTAGTGTTTCTGTCACTGGCTGAAAACCCGGAGCTTTCCGCTTCCGGCAGAATCGCCTTCGGCTGGTATGAGGAAAAAATTTAATCCGCTGTTTTGCGCCAGCGGACAGACTTTAGCCGGCGGGAGTGCGAAAAGGCATCCTACGCCGGCTATCGTTCTATATGTGGTTATTTAAAATATGCGGATTTGTGATGAAATCACGGAAATTATATTAAAACGGAGTATAATAATTAAAATAAAGACGGCTGACGTGCGTTCAGCCGGAAGAACAGGAAAGGGAAGACGGCATGGATTATCTGATTTCATTTCTGGAAGGCATTGTCACGTTCATTTCCCCCTGCCTGCTGCCGATGCTTCCTGTATATCTTACCTATTTTGCCGGACAGGACAGCACAGGCAAGAAGGACCGCACGGTCTTAAATGCGGCCGGTTTTGTTTTGGGCTTTACCCTTGTTTTTACGGCGATGGGCGCCTTTGCGGGTACGCTTGGCAGTCTGCTGAAGGAATATCAGAATACCGTCAATCTTGTTTCCGGCATCATCGTGATTCTTTTCGGGCTAAACTTTATGGGCCTTGTCCGTATTCCGCTGCTGAACGGCAGCAGACAGCTTCAATTTCGCACCGCGCACACGGGCTTTTTCTCCGCGATTCTTTTCGGCGTGGTGTTTTCCGTGGGCTGGACGCCCTGCGTGGGTGCCTTTCTCGGCTCGGCGCTGATGCTGGCCGCTTCCGGCGGGGAAAGCGCAAAGGGAATTTTGATGCTTCTCAGCTTTTCGCTCGGACTCGGTATCCCGTTCCTCATGAGCGCCGCCCTGATCGGCCGCATGAAAACCGCATTCGATTTTATCAAGCGCCATTACCGCGTTATCAATCTGGTCTGCGGCGGACTGCTGGTTTTGGTGGGCATACTGATGGCTGCCGGGCTGATGGGAAAACTTCTTTCACTGCTTACCTTATAAGGAGAATATTATGAATACAAAAACAAAAACGATGCTCGGTTTGGCAGCCTTCCTGATTTTTCTTGGCGTTGCTTATTACGGTTATACCGCGCTTTCAAAATCCTATAAACCGCAGCAGGCGCAGAGTGTGGGCTCCTCACAGCAGGAGCAGAAAGCGGCGGCTCCCGATTTTACGGTTTTTGACGAGAAAGGGAACAAGGTAAAACTGTCCGATTTCAAGGGCAAGCCGGTCGTGCTGAACTTCTGGGCATCCTGGTGCCCGCCGTGCAAGGGGGAAATGCCCCACTTTGACAAGGCATATGAAAGCTCCAAAAACGACGTTGTTTTTCTGATGGTTGACTTGACCGACGGGGAAAGGGAAACACAGGAGATCGCACAAAAATACGTACAGGATCAGGGCTTCCGTTTCCCGGTTTACTTTGACAAGGATCAGCAGGCCGCAACCGCATACGGGATAACCGCCATTCCGGATACGTTTTTTATCGATAAGAGCGGCAATGTCGTGAAAGCTTATCAAGGCGCGATCGATGAAGAAACGCTGGCCGCGGGAATCCGTTCAATTCAGTAAGGAGGCAAAGCAATGGTATGGAAAATAGCCGGAGCCGCGGCGGGCGCGCTGATCGGGTTCCTTTATTATAAGAAGGTTGGCTGCCCTTCAGGAACGTGCCCCATTACCTCCAGCCCGTACGGTTCTACCCTGTACGGCGCGGTTATGGGCCTGATGATCGGTTCCTTCCTCTGAACGTGAAATAAAAAGTAAAAGGGCTGTACTCAGAAATGAAGTACAGCCCTTTTTATGTCCGGTCACACGGACTTTCGGGTAAAATTTGGTGCGAGAGCTGCAGGAACGCCCGGAGCGCCGGGGAAAGCCATTTGTCCCTGTGGTAAATCAGCTGGGACACAATGTCAAAGTCCTCGGTATCGAAGGGCAGCGGAATCAATCTGCCCTGAAAGACCTCTTCCGCAACCGAAACGCGGGGCAGCACGCAAATCCCAAGCCCGCTTAACGCGGCCTGCTTGATTGCCTGGATACTGTCCGTTTCCAGCGTAACGGCGGGGGTGATTCCCTTTTCGGAAAGGCGGTTCAGAAACGCGCCCCGGTAGCAGCAGCCCTTTCCGGTCAGGAGCAGGGGGATGTTTTCAAAATCTTCCGGCGCCACAGCTTCTTTCCGCGTCAGGGGATGCCCCGGGCAGACCAGTACATCGATCGGTTCCGGAAGGCTGATTTCCTCAACCATGGAATCGGACGCTGTTCTATTACCGATCGTGAACGCGGCGTCGATCGTCCCGGCGGTCAGTTCCGGCAGAAATTCCGTACAGCCCAGCAGCTTCAGGCGCAGAGCGACCTGCGGATAAAGCCCGCGGTATTCTTTCAGAAGAGCGGGGAGCCGGTAAATGCTCAGAGATTCCGCCGCGCCGATGGTAAGGGTTCCGGCCGGAACGCCGGAATCTGTCAAATCAGCTTTCAGGTTCCGTTCCAGCTGCAAAATCTGCGTCGCGTAAGGAATCATCGCGGTTCCCGCGTAAGTGAGCTTCACCGTTTTCCCGATGCGCTCGAACAGCTTCACGCCAAGCTCATTTTCCAGCTGCTGAATCTGGGCGGTAATGCTCGACTGCGCATACCCCAGCTGTTCGGCGGCCTTTGTAAAATTCAGCAGGTTGCCGACCGTGAGAAAAGCTTTGAGCTGCCGGAAGTCCACTTGCTCCATCTCCTGCTATCGCTATATACGATTGTATGTATCAAAATAATCTGTTTTATTAATCGATGAAGATATGATACCATACAGTTAACCAAGATACAAGGAGGAAACACAATGCTTACGAAAACGAATTTATTGGACACGGTGAATCAGGGGAAGCTGTATGAATACATTGAGATCGGGCGAATCAATGGCCAGATGCTCAATGTGGTGCAGGTGGCGCACCGCACGCTTGACTTCCATGTTCACGAAGCATCGGATGAGCTGTTTTATGTGATGGAAGGCAGCTTTTCTCTGGAGCTGGAGTACGGAAAGATAAAAATGAACCCGGGCGATCTTTTTATTGTTCCGAAAGGGACTAAGCACCGCCCTGTCTGTGAGGAACTTGTAAAAATGCTGCTGATCGATTTATCCGGCGCGCTGAATAATGACAACTGCGGGGGAAGTTACTCCAAATAGACGAAAATTAAGCCCGATTTTCACAGAACAAGCCGAAATTATTTATAACCATCCACTATAACACCAGACTTACGCTTTATGTTATAATAGAAAATGAAGCGGAGGTGTGGCGAATGAAAACCTATAAAACTTCGGAGATTGCGCATATCATTGGAATCCACCCAAATACGGTAAGGCTTTATGAAGAGCTGCAGCTCATCCCCAAGCCGGAGCGCAGGCCGAATGGCTACCGGGTCTATACGGATTTGCAATTGGAGCAGTTTCGCCTTGCGCGAACCGCCCTGAAGGTGGAAGTCCTGCAGAACGGACTGCGAAAAAAAGCGGTTGAAATCATCAAGACCTCCGCAAAATGCGATTTCGACCGGGCGCTCCTTCTTGCGCAGGAGTATCTGGAACAGATCGAAAACGAGAAACAAAACGCCGAAGAAGCCATTTTCATTACAAACCGGCTTTTGCTGAACAACGGACAGCAGGAGGACGGAAAGTACTTCGGCAGAAAAGAAGCGGCGGAATATCTGCAGGTTACCATGGATACTCTGCGCAACTGGGAGATGAACGGCCTGCTCACAGTCAAGCGGAAGAAGAACGGCTACCGGGTTTATGTGCAGGAGGATATCAGCCGCCTGAAAATTATCCGCTCCCTCCGCTGCGCTAACTATTCTCTTTCCGCCATTTTACGGATGCTGAATTCCCTCTCACGCAACCCGGAGGCGGATGTCCGGGAGGCACTTGAAACGCCGAAAG
>DATAML010000200.1:0-19396 GCA_036260545.1 Caproiciproducens sp. | reverse complement strand
CGAATTTGTGGCAAAGCTTTTCGGCGAACCGGAAATCAACATTTTCCCGGCGGAACTGTACTCGGAGGAAGGCACCCTGAAACTGAACGTTTTCGCAAACGAGGCTTCGCTCATTCCCTGTGAGGATGCCGCGGCGATCCTAAAAAAAAACTGATGTAAAATCGGTGGATATCGGCATAAGAGGCGCGGATATCGATTTCAGCTTCGAAAATCGCGGAACCGGCTGGATCAAAGGCAGTGTATACGCCAACGAGCCGATCGGCAATAAGGTCATCATGACGGTCAGCGTGGCGGGAACCCAGATTCGTATTGTGGCGCCGAACAGCACAAAGGCAGAATTGGACGCCGACGTATATATTCAATTCCATACCGAGGACCTGCTCTACTTCGACGGAACGTCAAAAGAGCTGATCACAAGAAGCAGTAAAAAGAATTTTGCGAAAAAGTCAGAAGGTGTGGTGTAAACGGTGGCACAGTTAACTTTGCGCGGTGTCTACAAACAGTATGACAACGAAAAAAAACTTTTCCATAAAAAGAAAAATAACGGTTTTGCGGTAAAAGACCTCTCTTTTACCTGCAACGACGGTGAATTCATCGGAATCCTCGGCCCTTCCGGATGCGGAAAATCGACCACGCTGCGTATGATTGCAGGGCTGGAGCAGATTACGCAGGGCGATATTTACATAGGGGACGTACGGATCAACGACCTGATGCCGAAAGACCGCAATATCGGCCTCGCATTTGAGGATTATGCGCTGTACCCGCCTCTGAGCGTCTACAACAACCTTGCGTTCAATATGCGCGCAAAAAAGATGAGTGATGAGGAAATAGACAAGGCCATCCGCTATGTCGCTCCGCTCCTGAAGGTAGATGACCTGCTGGATATGAAGCCGACCGCTCTTTCCGGCGGACAGAAGCAGAGAGTCAACATCGCCCGTGCGATCGTCCGGAAGCCGGGGCTGCTGCTGCTCGATGAGCCCCTGAGCCATCTGGACGGCAAAATGCGCCAGACGCTCCGTCAGGAAATCAAACGTATGCACCATGAAATCAAATGCACAACCATCATCGTAACGCATGACCAGATGGAGGCAATGTCCCTTGCCGACCGTATCGTGATTATGAAGGACGGCGAGCTCCAGCAGATGGGTACGCCGCTTGAGGTTTACGACGACCCCAAAAACGTGTTTGTCGCCGGCTTTATCGGCGATCCTCCGATGAACCTGCTTTCCGCAGCAATTGCCGGAATTGACGGTCAGTTCTATTTTACGTTTGAGGACAGCGATATCCGCATTCAGGTTCCTCAGAAATATAAAAATATTATTCATGACGGCATGAAGGTTACCCTGGGCGTACGCCCTGTCGATATCCTGATTGACGAAAGCACTTCGGCCAGCACCCCCGCTTCGGTGGCTGTTTTCGAGGATTTGGGCGACGAGCGCCGGGTCAGCGTGAGGGTTGGCCGGGAACTGCTCAACATTACGACCGGCAGCAACGATTACTATGAGAAGGGGCAGAAAATCCACATCTCCTTCCATGCCGAGCGTACGCACCTGTTTGACCCGGAGACCGGCGAGCGCATTTACGGCAAATAAAGTCATCCGTTAAAAATAAATTTTTGAAAGGAAGTTTTATTATGGCAAACTATCCAAAAACAATGAAAGCTCTTGTGGCATACGGACTCGGAGACTACCGTCTTGAGACCAATTATCCCACCCCCGAATGCGGGCCGGACGATATTATCATCAAGACCGAAGGCTGCGGCATCTGCGCAGGCGACCTGAAATGCCAGCTGGGCGCGCCCAAGTTCTGGGGCGACGCAACACAGCCCTCCTGGGTAAAACCTCCGTTTATTCCGGGTCATGAATTCTGCGGCAGAATAGTGGAAATGGGTAAAAATGTTGAAGGCTATCAAATCGGCGACAGAATCACAGCCGACCAGATTGTTCCCTGCGGCAAATGCAAATTCTGCAAGGACGGCCATTACTGGATGTGCCAGCCCCACAATATTTTCGGTTTCCAGACTGAGAATAACGGCGGCATGGCGGAGTATGTAAGATATCCCAAGACTTCCGTAATCCACAGGGTGCCGGATGATATGGAACTGGACAAAGCGCTGCTCATCGAACCCTACAGCTGCTCCAAGCACTGCGTGGACCGCGCGCAGATCGGCTGCGACGACGTTGTTGTCATCTCCGGTGCGGGAACCCTCGGCCTCGGTATGATTACATACGCAAGAATGAAGAACCCCAAAAAGCTGATCGTTCTGGATATGATGGAAGAAAGACTGCAGAAGGCAAAGGAATTCGGCGCAGATATCGTCATGAATCCGGGCAAGCAGAATGTTGTTGAAGAAATCCAGAAAATGACGGACGGCTACGGCTGCGATATTTATATTGAAGCAACCGGACATCCGGCCAGCGTTCTGCAGGGACTTTCCGCGGTAAGAAAGCTCGGACGTTTTGTGGAATTCAGCGTGTTCGGTGAGAATACCACGGCAGACTGGTCCATTATCGGCGACAGCAAGGAGCTTGACCTGCTCGGTTCCCACCTCAGCCCGTACTGCTACCCGTTCGTAACGGAAAATATCGCGAACGGCAACTTAAAGACGGACGGCGTCATCCGGAGTTATTTCCCGATCGAGGAATGGGAAAAGGCGTTCGAATATGCAACCGGCAGACACGGCGACTTTAAAGTTGCAATCACTTTTTAAATTAGGGAGCTGAACGCGCATGGCGAAATATGTAATCGGCATCGATTATGGCACATTGAGCGCAAGGGCGATTCTGGTAGACGCGGCAAACGGGTCTGTAAAAGCGGTTTCCTCCATGGATTATCCCCACGGCGTAATGGACAAGTATTTAATGGATTATCAGATTCCGCTGGAGCCCGACTGGGCTTTGCAGTATCCCATGGACTATATTGACTGTACGCAGAAAATCCTTTCCGATATTTTTCGGGAGACGGGGGTTGACCCTTCCGATGTGATCGGACTTGGTACGGATTTCACCGAGTGCACCATGCTGCCGACCCTGGCCGACGGGACCCCGCTCTGCACACTGGAAAAGTTCAAGAGAAACCCGCACGCCTATGTGAAGCTGTGGAAGCATCACGCCGCGCAGGACGAGGCGAACCGGCTGAATGAAACCGCAGCCAAGCGCGGGGAGGATTTCTTGCAGTATTACGGCGGCAAGATTTCCTCCGAGTGGATTTTCCCCAAGATCTGGCAGATTTTAAACGAGGCTCCGGAAGTGTACGAAGCGGCCGGGCGTTTTATGGAACTGTCCGACTGGATCACGCTGATGTTTACCGGGGAAGAAAGGCGAAACAGCTGTACGGCGGGCTACAAAGCCATCTGGCAGAAAAAAACGGGCTATCCGTCCAATGACTTTTTCAAGGCGCTCGACCCGAAGCTGGAGCACGTGATCGATGAGAAAATGTCCAGAACAATTTACCCGGTCGGCACCCGCGCGGGATGCATTACGGAAGAAAGCGCAAAGTGGACGGGTCTGCGCGTCGGCACACCGGTTGCCGTAGGCTGCGGCGACGCACACGCCGCGGTTCCCGGCGCCGGTATTACCGGGCCGGACATCATGCTTATGGTGATCGGCACCTCCGGCTGCGACATGATGGCAAGCAGGCAGGAAATCAAAGTTCCCGGCATGTGCGGTATCTGCGAGGACGGAATTCTGCCGGGATATTTCGGCTATGAAGCGGGCCAGTCCTGCATGGGCGACCATTTTGCATGGTTTACCAAGTACTGTACGCCCGTAAGCCTTGCGGAAGAAGCAAAACAAAAAGGAAAGCATGTCACCGCGTATCTTGACGAGCTGGCTGCGAAAATCAGGCCGGGGGCCAGCGGGCTTCTGGCGCTGGACTGGTGGAACGGCAACCGTTCCGTTCTGGTAGACGTCGACTTGACCGGCGTGATGTTCGGCATGACCGTAACGACAACCGCCCCCGAGCTGTATAAGGCACTCGTAGAAGCGGTCGCTTACGGGAAGCGCATGATCGTGGAGACTTTCAAAAACAACGGAGTAACAATAGAAAAGCTGTATGCCACGGGCGGCATCGCGGAAAAAAGCCCGTTTGTCATGCAGACTTTTGCGGACGTAATTAAAATGCCGGTTTCTGTCACCGCTACACAGCAGGCTACCGCAATGGGCGCGGCTATGTTCGGCGCGGTTGCCGCGGGCAGCGCGAATGGGGGCTACGATACCATCAGAGAGGCCGGCGAGGCAATGGGTTCGGGAATCAAGACCGTCTATCAGCCGAACCCCGAAAACAGCGCGATTTATGACCGGCTGTATCAGGAATATGTAAAACTTCATGATTACTTTGGCAGAGACAAAAACAGTGTCATGAAAAAGTTGAAAGCAATTAAGAACCTGTCCGTAAAATAAAAACCGCAAATACACTCCCCTTATTTATGGACAGTCTCTAAAAAGATGTAACCCGACAGAGGGAAGCGGAGCAGCGAGAAGTACAGAAATGTGATGGATCGAAAAACTGTTCCGCTTCCTTGATTCAGGAAGCCGCTGCGATTTTTTGGTAATTTTGCGCGTTCCGGGGCAACAGCGGAACGGCGGGAGCAGCGGCATTGGAGGATACGATGCTTGAAGAATTGAAAAAACAAGTGTGCATGGCAAATCAGATGCTCCCAAAGTACCGTCTGGTGACCCTTACCTGGGGAAACGTCAGCGGGATCGACCGGGAGAACGGTTTGGTTGTAATCAAACCCAGTGGGGTCGATTACCCGGAGCTTACGCCGGACAATATGGTCGTTGTGAGTCTGGACGGCAAGGTCGTGGAAGGCAGCTTCAATCCTTCTTCCGACACGCCCACCCACCTTGTGCTGTACCGGAATTTTCCGCAGATCAGCGGGGTGGTGCATACCCATTCGACTTTCGCGACCGGCTGGGCGCAGGCGAATCAGGATATCCCTTCGTTGGGGACGACCCAGGGGGATTACATGTACGGCAGCATCCCGTGCACACGAAGAATGACAAAAGATGAAATTCAGCACGAATACGAAAAGCAGACCGGCAACGTGATTGTTGAAACTTTTACAAAACGTGGTTTGAACCCGGAGGCAATGCCGGCGGTTTTGGTGGCAAACCACGGGCCGTTTACATGGGGAAGCGGTCCGCAGGATGCGGTGGAGCACGCCCTGATTCTGGAAAAGGTTGCGGAAATGGCAATGATCACGGTACAGATTAATCCCCGGCCGGAAAGAATGCAGCAGGACTTGCAGGACAAGCATTATTTCCGTAAGCACGGAGCAAACGCGTATTACGGCCAGATCAAGAGACATGGAGAGCAGATATGAATTCAGCAGGGAAAAAATACCGTCTCGGGGTATATGAAAAATCGATGCCGGATACCCTTTCACCGGAAGAAAAGCTGTTGACCGCAAAAAACGCGGGCTACGATTTTATAGAATTGAGCGTGGATGAAAGCGATGCGAAAATCGCCCGGCTTGCCTGGAGCGACAGCGAGATCGCGTCCGTTCTGGAAGCCGAACGCAGGGCCGGAATCCGGTTCGAATCCATCTGCTTCAGCGCGCAGAGAAAATACCCGCTGGGGAGCCGGATTGAAGACGAGGCGCACGAAGCCAAAAAGCTGTTCCGCAGCGCGGTGCTCTTTGCGATGAAAATGGGTATTCGCATCATTCAGCTGCAGGGGTACGACTGCTATTATAACGAGACAACTAGCGCCTCCACAAAGGAAAATTTTTTCCGCAATCTTCGGAAAAGCACGCTTCTGGCAGCGCAGTACGGCGTAACACTCGGCATGGAAACCATGGAAAACGATTTTATGAATACCGTGGAAAAAGCCATGTATTATGTTGCACAGATCAATTCTCCCTATCTGCAGGTTTATCCCGATATCGGGAATATTTCGAACGCAACGCAGTACGTCTGTAAGGATATCCGCTCCGGCTATGGTCACATCGCTTCGGCTCATCTGAAGGAAACCGTTCCCGGCAAGTTCCGTGAAATCCCGTACGGCAGCGGAAATGTGGATTTTCCGTCCGCAATCGCCGCCCTGTACGAGGGGGGAGTCCGCCGGTATGTGGCGGAATTCTGGTGCGGCGGACAGGAGAACTGGGAACAGGTGATGGCGGACAACCGCGATTTTCTGCAGCGGCAGTTTGACGCGGCATTTGAACTGCTCTCTTAAAAGATCAGGAAATGAGGAGGCTGAAATGGATCAGTTTGTAATTGGAATCGATAACGGCGGTACCACGACCAAAGCGGCGGTTTTTGACCTCAAGGGAAATCAGGTCGCTTCCGCGGGCAGACAGACCCGGGTCATTACGCCCAAGCCGGGGTACACCGAGCGGGATATGGAAGAGCTTTGGAAAACCAACTGTGAATGTATAAAATCAGCGATTGAAAAATCCGGGATCCAACCGGAACAGATCATCGGCGCGGCGGTATGCGGGCACGGCAAAGGCCTGTATCCGTGGGGAAAAAACGGGGCTCCCGCCTGCAACGGCATCATTTCTACAGACAG
Source organism: Caproiciproducens sp. (assembly GCA_036260545.1). GTDB lineage: Bacteria > Bacillota > Clostridia > Oscillospirales > Acutalibacteraceae > DATAML01. Next base: position 12,880 of record DATAML010000200.1, on the reverse strand, counting down.
CAGGGCCTGGGAATATCCCATTCGCTGGAAAGACAGCGGGGTTGCGCAGAAGCTTTACCCCAAGCTGTGCCAGAATCTTATGGCGTGCCAGCAGGTTTCCCTTCTGGCGTGGCTCAAGGACCATAACCGCGCGGTTTATGACAATATTGAATGGGTGTTCTCCGTAAAGGACTATATCCGCTTCCGCTTGACCGGCGAAGCCTACTCCGAAAGCACGGATATCTCTGGCTCCGGGCTGATCAATGTGCGCGACGCGTGCTTTGACCGGGAGATTCTGGAGTTGTTCGGAATCGGTGAGGTTTACGAAAAGCTTGCGCCGATGCGCTGCTCCAACGATATGTGCGGTAAGATTTCGCGCCGCGCAGCCGAGGAATGCGGTCTGCGCGAGGGAACTCCGGTGGCCGGCGGAATGTTTGACATCGACGCGTGCGCAATTGCGATGCACGTCACAAAGCCGGAGGAAATGTGCACCATTACCGGAACCTGGAGCATCAACGAGTTTATTTCCAAACGGCCGATCACCGACGGAACGGTCGCAATGAATTCCCTCTACGCTATTCCGGGCTATTACCTTGAGGAAGAGTGCAGTGCAACCTCGGCGGGCAATCTGGAATGGTTTATCCAAAATACCATGAAGGAATTTGTGCCGCCGGACGGGCAAAGAATTTACGATTATCTCGATGATTCGGTGCAGTCGGTCGAGCCCGGCGAAAGCAATGTTTATTTTCTTCCGTTTTTATACGGCTCAAATACGCATCCCCTCGGAAAAGCCGCCTTCATAGGGCTTACGGAATTCCATAACGGGGCGCATCTTGCACGGGCTGTTTATGAAGGGGTTGCCTTCTCTCACAGAATGCATATTGAGCGTCTACTCAAAGCGCGGCAAAGACCGGCGGCTATCCGCATGGGCGGCGGCGCGGTAAATTCCAGAGTCTGGGTGCAGATGTTTGCCGACGTTCTCAATATCCCCATTGAAACCATCAAAACCAAGGAACTTGGGGCGCTGGGCAGCGCGATGGCCGCCGCGGTGGCCGCGGGCAAGTTTAAAGACTATGAGGAAGCCGTGGACGAGATGGTACATATCGGCGGAACGGTTTATCCGAATCCAAAGGCAGTAAAGATTTATCAGGAAAAATTCGAGACCTATTCCCTCATCTGCAATGCGCTTGACGGCGTATGGGACCGCTTTAAAGTATAAATCTCAATTTCGATAATACTCCTCCCCGTCAGGCTGTCGAGAAAGCCGCGCACATTGGCTGCACGATTTTTCGGCAGCCTGAAAACACAAACAGCCTTCTCCGCCCGGCTATGCCGGCAGGGAAGGCTGCGCTGTTATCCTGTTTCATTTTCAGACTTTGATGAACCGGTCTTTATAATCCTTGCAGGTCATTTTGGTTACGTCCTTAAACACACGGCTGAAGTAGTACGGACTTGAAAAACCGACCTTCTGCGCAATTTCATAAACGTGCAGGCTGGTCGTCGTAAGAAGCTGTTTGGCCTGTTCAATCCGATACTGCGTCAGATAATCGCTGAAGTTGATCCCGATCTCCTGCTTGAAAATCAGGGAAAGGTAGCTGCTGCTGATGTTGGTCGTTTTTGCCGCGTCGTTCAGTGTGATGTTGGTGTGGTAATTGTTCGAGATAAAGGCAAGGCAAGCCTTTATGTAATAGCTGTGCCCCCGGCCCACGTTCTGGATTACATTGAATAATTCGCAGTAAAGATTGCAGACGTGATCCTCCACAAGATCGATGGTGGGGATGACGCTGAGGCTTTCATAGTCGAATTTATCCGCGGAAAAGCCGTTGACATGGTAATCTTCGCAGAGCGACTTTGCAATAAAAAGGAAATCGATATAGCAGCTTCGCAGATATTCGTATTTTTCCAGCTTGCGCAGCTTCACAAAAATATCGGTGATATAGTCCTTAAGCCTCTGCCAGCTGTTGCTGTCGATCAGTTCCTTGATCAAAACAAAGCCAACTTTGGGAGACTCGTCCTTTTCCTGAGAAAACTTTTTGTTGTACAGGCTGATCTCGGTTGAAGTGAAAAAGCAGTTCTGGCGCGCCAGTTCCGCTTCCGTGAACATGGCGGGAAAACGCGCGCAGTCCCCGGGCAGGCTGATCCCGATCGTCAGGTCAACCTCGTTGTACTGCTTTACATTGCGGATCAGCAGTTTCCCCTGCTCCGCCAGATAGTCCGTTTCCTTGTCGTTCAGCTGCGGGGCGGGCACGATTACGCCGGAAACAAGCTTTTGCCGCAGCACCTCCGTGCCGTAAACGGCGCCGTGGAAGCGGGACTCCATAAGAGAATCCAGCATTTTTTCCAGCATGTTCACCGTGTCGGATTCCAGTTGGGAAACGTCGCAGCTGCAGCACATCAGGTAATACTTCGGCTGCGGGAACAGGCCCGCCGCGGGCAAAGCAAACATTTTATGCGAAGGGGTGCAGTTTTGCATATTTACGATTTGCTTTTGTATGTACTTCTGCTGCTCCTGCATTGAACCGGGTGACGCGTCCGGCTTGCTTTCATGGACAAACGTAAGCGATTTCAGCGTATCCATCAGATTTTTCTCGTTGATGTCCGACTTGATCAGGTACTGAGAAACGCCGAATTTAATTGCCTGGCGCGCGTAGTCAAAATCGCGGTAATTGCTCAGAATGATGATCTGTGCGTTCTTGTCTTTTTGCCTGATTTCCGATATCAGCTCCAGACCGTCCATGTCCGGCATCTTGATATCTGTCATTAAAATATCCGGCTTAAACTTTTCAAACAACTGTAACGCTTCACGCCCGTTGGAAGCTTCCCCTACAATTTCATAACCAAACTGCGTCCAGTTTATTGTAGTTTTCAATCCCAGCCGGACAAGAAATTCATCGTCCACAATTAAAATTTTTATCAAGATGAATCGTCCTTTCCCCTACATAATTATATAATAATCATAAAATTTATATTTGTTTTTCACAAATTATGGAAAATTTATTTGTGATAAAATAAAAAAGCAGCTTCAAAAACCGGAATCAGAAAATCGAAATTTTACATAAGGGGAGAACTTTATTGGAAAGGTTTTTTACGATAAAATATAAAGTCTTTTTTGCGTTTATCGGTCTTACCGCGTCTTTTCTTATCATCATCGGGATTGTGATCAATCAGACTTACGCAAAAAGCCTTTGCGAAAACGAGGAGAACTATAACATCCTTGCAACCGATAAGCTGGAGTCCGACCTTGACAACGATATCGATATTACGCAGAATACAGCAACGTTTTTAACCACCAGCGATGAAATCAACCGTTTTATCGGCGAAGACCCGAACGCAAGCCAGTTTAATCTGAGAAAAGAGAACGCCCGGATTCTGCTGAACCATATGCTGGAAATGGAGCCCTTTATCTACAGCATCCAGATTTTCGGAAAAGACCAGAAATTAAGCACGACGCTTCCCGAAAAAAACCTGCAGGAAATGTACGAGTATTATGAGAAGCAGCTGGCGGATAACCATTATCTGCCCACATGGAGCGACCGGCATACCCTGATGCAGGGCTCGTCTAAGAATGTGGCGGAAGTGGTTTCCTATATTTATCCGTTCAGAGGCACAGGGGCGGACAGCCGGGACGCCATCGCCGTCATTAATATCAGTTACGAGTACATTCAGGAAAAATTCATCGATTACGCGATCGAAGCGAACGAGAAAGCGTTTATCTGCAATTCGCAGGGAGAGATTATTCTGAATTACCCCAATACCACCTCTTTTGAACCCATTGTAAAGCAGTACCCGCAAATTCTGAAAGGCGACGATCGGCTGCTGAATGAAAAGGTCTTTGGAGTTGATACGATACTGGTGTCAAAATCACTGAACAATATTCAGTGGAAGATCATACGCGTCATCCCCGAATATTCCATCACCGTACAGACAAAAAAGATGGCTTCCTATCTGCAGTGGGTTATGATGATCTGCGGGCTGATCTCGTTTTTGGCCGCCATCCTGCTTGCGCAGACGATTACCAAGCCGATTCACAAGCTCAGTCAGGCCTGCAAGCATGTTGAGAAAGGGAACCTTACCTATCACCTCAGCGTACGCGGCAGGGATGAATTCAGTCAGCTGGAGCATACGTTCAACCTTATGATCGATCGGATCAATACCCTCCTCACCAAGGAACTGGAGGATCAGAAGCAGAAGGCGGACCTGCAGTTTCAGGTTCTGGAGGCCCAGATCAATCCTCATTTCCTGTATAATTCCCTTGACTCCATCAAGTGGCTCGTTTCCATGCAGAATATGAACAATATCGCCGATATGATCACGGCGCTGATCAACCTGCTGAAATACAATCTTTCCAGCCATGACACCGCCACAACGCTAAAAGACGAAGTGGACAGCGTCCGGAATTACATCACCATTGAAAAATTCAGGTATCTTGACACGTTCGAGTTTAACACGCATTTGGATGAGAATACTCTCAACTGCAAGGTGATCCGGTTTATTCTGCAGCCGCTTGTGGAAAACAGCATCCTGCACGGGTTTCAGGATATGGAGCAGGACTGCAAAATAGAAATCGTTTCTTATCGGACGGAGGACGCGCTGCATATTAAGGTGATCGACAACGGCAGCGGCATGAACCGGGAAGAGGTGCAGCAGATCAACGAAGGGCAGAAAGGCGACCATTATTTCAAAAATATTGGGGTCAGCAATATACAGAAGAGGATTAAGCTATACTGCGGAGAGGATTACGGCCTTGTTTACCAGAGCAAGCCGGGCGAGGGAACCGTTGCGGAAATCACCCTTCCCATACAGTAAACGGAGTTTTTCCGCCTTGACATTATGACGGTTATGTGCTATCTTTGGTTCGTTTTCAGATAAAAGCAAGGGGGAATGATCATGCGGATTCTGTATCCCGAGGGCCGCAAAAAGGCGCTGACCTTCAGCTATGACGACGGACAGGCCTATGACCGGCAGCTGGTCAGTATTTTCGACCGGTACGGCGTAAAGGCGACCTTCCATTTAAATTCCGGTATCCTGGACAAAGACGGTTACGTTACTGCAGGAGAAGTGCGCGAACTTTACGCGAACCACGAGGTCGCGTGCCATGGCGTGCATCATGCTTACTTTACCCATCTTACAAAGGAACAGCTTGTGAACGAAGTATGGAACGACCGCAGAGCCTTGGAAGGGCTGGTGGGATACCCGGTGCGTGGAATTTCCTATCCGTACGGCGAATACTCGGAAGAAGTGATCTGTTCGCTGGAAGCTTTGGGCATTGAATACAGCCGCACCGTACAAAGCCACGGCAGTTTTAGGCTGCCAAAAAGATTTCTGGAATGGGATCCGACCTGCCGCCATAACGGCGGCATATTGGAAAAGGCGGAGCAGTTTCTTAACACGCCGGAATATGCGGACATGCCGCTGTTTTACATATGGGGGCACAGCTATGAATTTGGCCTGGCAGACAACTGGAGCCTGATGGAGCAGTTTTGCCAAAAGGTTTCCGGCAGGGATGACGTCTGGTACGCAACAAATCTGCAGGTCAAGCGGTATCTCTGCGCGGTGCGCGGCCTGATTTTTGACACGGAGGAAACAATGGTTTACAACCCGTCTGCCGAAACGGTCTGGCTGGAATCCGGCGGCTGCCTGCACGGGCTGGCACCGGGACAGAAGCTGGCGCTTTAAAGAATCATTTGACATCTTGAAGAAAGAGTATAAAATCATAGACAGATAGAATATTTTGTAAAAAGAAAGGAGTGCATAAAGTGAAATACACACTGAAAAATGAGGATTTAACGGTACAGTTTAACACCTTCGGCGGTGAGCTGACCTCCATAAAAGACGAAAAAGGAACGGAATATCTCTGGCAGGGGGATAAAAAATACTGGGGCGGGCAGGCGCCGGTGCTTTTCCCGATTGTAGGGAGCCTGCGCGATAAGAAAGCAACGATCGGCAGCGATAAGACCTGCTTCATGGAGCGCCACGGAGTCGCGCGTAAAATGGAATTTGATATGACCGAAAAGACGGACGATTTCATCACCTTTACGCTTTGTTCAGATGAGGAGACCCGCCGGCGGTATCCCTATGATTTTCAGCTGAATATCCGGTATCTGCTGTCCGGGAAGAACATTATAAACGAATATACGGTCATCAATAAAACGGATGAGGCCATGCCGTTCCAGATTGGCGGGCATCCGGGCTTCAACTGCCCGATCGGCGAGCGGGAAACGTTTCAGGACTATGAGGTGGAGTTTGAACAGGAGGAAACCGCCGACTGCCCGGCGCTTACGTCCGAAGGGCTGGTGGATGTTTCCAAACGCACCCGCATCCTTGACGGCAGCAAAACCTTAAAAATGAACCATTCGCTTTTTAAGACGGACGCGCTGATTTTTGAAGGACTGAAATCCAGAAGCGCGAAGCTTTTCAATCCTAAAACCGGCTATGGCATACAGGTCAGCTTTGCGGATTTTGAAAATCTGCTGCTGTGGTCAAGCGCAAACGATGGGCCGTTTGTTGCGCTGGAGCCCTGGAACGGCCTGGCAACCTGCAGCGACGAGGGTGACGTTTTTGAGCAGAAGCGCGGCGTCCGCACTCTGCAGAGCGGAGAAAGCGGAACGTTTTCCTTTACCATTACAGTCCTTAATTAAAAATAGGAAACATTAAACAAAAAAGCAGCCGCAGAGTCATTTGACTCTGCGGCTGCTTGGCATATTAACGGGATTCAAGCCGGTTATAGACCGGTTGACCCGAACAGTTCGTTAATTGCGGCCTGTGCGCTTTCGTCCGCAAGGGCAAGCACGTTGTCATTTTCGTAAATCACGGTGTCGCCGCGGGGAATGATAGTACTCTCGCCGCGCGAAATCGCAATCAGAACCGCGCTGGACGGGATGACAAGCTCCTTAATGGGCTTGCGCACCGCCTGGGAATGGGAGTCCACGCTCACCTGCACGATGGAGTATTCGCCGCGGTTGATCTTCATGAGCGTAAGGATGTTTTTCAGGTCGATTCCCTCGATCACCAGATGTGCCATCAGGTCGGCCTGATTCAGGCCGATATCCACGCCCATGCCGGCGTTGAACATCCACGAGTTCTTCGGATTGTTCACGCGCGCAATCACGCGGGGAACGCCGAATTCAAACTTCGCAATCGTGGAGGCGACCAGATTCGTTTCGTCCGAGCCGGTAACGGCTGCCACAACGTCCGCGTCGGCAATTCCTACGGATTCCAGAACGGCGGGATTTGTGCCGCTGCCGAAGACGATGTTCTCCTTGGGCAGGTCTTTTTTCAGCTTTTCAAAAACCGCTTCCCGGTTTTCGATCACTTTTACCGTGCACTTATTTCCAAGCAGGAGGTTGGCAATATAAACGCCTACCTGACCGCCGCCTATAATGATAACTTTCATTTCATTTTCCTCCTTAAGCCATACCGAGCATTGACTTCAGCTTTTTTGCGGAAGTAGACAAGGCCGCAATATAGATGACGTCGTGCTTATGCAGGGCTGTTCCCATAGTCGGCAGGAACGATTTGTTTTCCCGGCTGATGGCAACCACTTGAATTTCGCCGTAAACGGTCAGTTCGTTCACGGTTCTGCCGATCAGGAGGGCGGGCGTTTCAATGCGGATCAACTCCACGTTGCTGTCTCCCAGTGTCAGAACGCTGTCCAGCTGGCCGTAGCTCAGCATCTCAATAGTGCGCTCAATTCCCCATGTTGTGGTGGAGATCGTCTGGATGCCGAGGGTGCGGTAAATTTCCGCTTTCCTCGGGTCGTACAGTCTGGAGATTACGCGGGGAACCTTGTAAACGTTCCGCGCGACCCTGCCGATCAGCGCGTTGGCCTCGTCGCTCTTGCTGCAGGCGACGATGGCGTCCGCAAGCTGAATCTGCGCCTGCTCCAGAATATCGCGGTCAAAGCCGATGCCGACGATGGTTTCGCCTTTAAAATCTTTGCCGAGCATTTCAAAGGCTTCCGGGTTGCTGTCAATAACGGTCACGTGGTGACTTTTTTGAACTAAACTGCGTGCCAGTCCTGAACCTAATTTGCCGCAGCCGACGATGATGACTTTCATTTTATATCCTCCCGTTTATGATTTTTATTGTATGACATCCGGCGGGAAATCGCTTTTCTGATTTCATCAATAAACACGATCGGGAACGGGCAGCAGATAAGGAATATCCAGTCTCTTAAGCCGATTGCCGCGGTTCCGAAGATGTTCTGCAGGAAGGGCACATACATGATCATGGAAATCAGGAATATTTCAAACAGGATACCCCGTACAACGCCTTTGTTGCTGAACGGTCCGACCTTGAAAATGGACTCCTTTTCCGTACGGGCGCACAGCACCACGCCAACCTGACAGAACACGATGGATGCCAGCGCCATGGTGGTAGCCTGCCGGTAAACCAGCCCCGAAGCGGCCAGCGGAACGTTCGGCCAGCCGTTCATCATATTGATGAAGAAGTAGGCTCCCAGAGAGATAATCGATTCAATTAAACCATACCACAAAAATGCTAAAATGATAAGACGTTTATTCAATAAAGTTTCTTTCATCGAACGCGGGGGACGGTCCATGATCCCTTTTTCGGGCAGCTCCGTGCCGAGCCCCAGGGCGGGGAGCATATCGGTGCCGAGGTCGATGGAAAGAATCTGCATAACGGTCAGAGGCAGCGGGATTCCGCCCTTTGAAAACAGGAACGCGGCGGAAGGAACGGCTTCCGACATATTGCTGTTGAAAATATAGAGCAGGAACTTGCGGATGTTGCTGTAGACCGCGCGGCCCTCTTCAATCGCCTTGACGATGGAGGCGAAGTTGTCGTCCGTCAGGATCATATCCGCGGCTTCCTTGGCAACGTCTGTTCCGGAAATGCCCATTGCAACGCCGATGTCCGCTTTTTTCAGTGCTGGCGAATCGTTTACGCCGTCGCCCGTAACCGCTACGATATGGCCCATTTCCTGCAGATTGCAGACCACGCGGTACTTCTGCTCCGGCGCTACGCGCGCGAAAATCACTTCGTCGCTGAGCGCTTTCTTCAATTCTTCGTCGGACATCTTTTCCAGTTCCAAGCCGGAAACAATGCGCGGATGCTCGCCTTCCACGATCCCGATTCGTTTTGCGATGCTTTCCGCCGTCAGACCGTAGTCACCGGTAATCATGATAATGCGGATTTTTGCTTTATGGCAGAGCGCAACGGCGTCCGCCACCTCCGGCCTCGGCGGGTCGGCCATAACGACCAGACCGACGAAAACCATATCCTGCTCCACCAGCTCGGGCGTGTAGGCGCTCAGGGCGGTAGGCAGGCCGGCGGTGTCGCGGCCGATCAGACGGTACGCGACCGCAAGGACGCGCAGGCCTTTGCTTGCGTAGTTATCGTTTGCCTGCATGATCCGGGTGCGCTGTTCGTCGGTAAGCCCGGTCTGCGAGCCGTTTTTATTCATGGAGGTGCATAATTCAAGCACTTCCTTCGGCGCGCCCTTAATATAGGCGATGCGCTGACAGCCGTTCACAGCCTGTTCCAGCTGATGAATGGTACTCATCCTCTTGCGCCTGGAATCAAAGGGAAGCTCGCGGATACGGGGCGTGCGGTTGGCCTGGTCTTCCACATCAACCCCGGCTTTCCGCGCAACAACTCCAAGGCAGGCTTCCGTCGGGTCGCCCAGAACAGTGTAACGGTCGGAGCCCTCGGCCGGAGGAACCACGCGCGCGTTGCTGCAAAGGGCAGCGGCGGTAAGTAGAATTCTTAAATCCTTATGGTTTGCGGCGGCGACTTCACGTTCGCCGGAAAGTACCTTGCCCACCGGCGCATAACCGAGGCCGGTGACCTCGAATTCCTCATCCGGAAGCCACAGGTTGTTTACGGTCATTTCGTTCTGCGTTAGGGTGCCGGTTTTATCCGAGCAGATGACGGTGGTGCAGCCCAGCGTTTCAACCGCCGAAAGGCGTTTTACAAGGGCGTGCTCCTTTGCCATGCGTTGAACTGCCATGGCAAGCGACAGGGTGACCGTTGGCAAAAGTCCTTCCGGGATATTTGCAACAATCATGCCCAGCGCAAAAATAAAGGCCTGTGCGACCGGCTGTTTTACAAAGAATGTAGCAGCAAGGAAAAACGCCACGCCGATTGAGATTGCTATGATGGAAATCTGCTTTGTAAGTACGTCAAGTTCCTTCTGCAGCGGGCTTTGTACCTCTTCTACGGCCTGCGTAAGGTTTGCAATCTTGCCGAATTCGGTATCCATGCCGATGGAGGTAACCACCGCCTGCGCGGTGCCGCTGGCTACGCTCGTGCCGGTAAAGATGAGGTTGGATATTTCAAATTTGGAAAGTCCTTCTTTTAATACGGGCTCGTGCATACGGCGCACCGGGTTGGATTCACCGGTGAGCGTGGACTGGTTTACCTGAAGGTCGCTGCTTTTCAGCAGGCGGGCGTCCGCGGAGATTTTGTCGCCCTCCTCAACCAGCATGATGTCGCCGGGCACAAGGTCTTCGGCGGAAATCTGCTGTTCCTGTCCGTCACGGACTACGCGGGCGTAGGAAGGCAGCATGTTTTTCAGCGCTTCCGTCGCCTTGCTTGCGCGGAACTCCTGCCAGAAGCTGAAAACGCCGTTGATGACGTTTACCAGCCAGATTGCTACGCCCAGCTCCGGCATACCGGCAAAAAACGCGATAATACCGCCCACCCACAGCAGGATGGCCATCAGGCTGACAAAGTTCAGCAGGAAAACCACAATGACCGGCTTGCCCTTTTTCTTGCTGAGTACGTTCTTGCCGTACCGGGCCTGCCTCTCCTGCGCTTCGGACGCCGTAAGCCCCTCGGGCCGCGTCTGCATTGCTTTCAGGGAATCTTCCATCGTGAGTTTGTGGATTGGTTCGGTTCCCTCGTTATTGAGAATTTGCTTCTTTTCTTCCATACAAATTGCCTCATTTTTTATTCAGTATTTAATGATGACACATCTTATCACAGTTTATTATGATTTACAATCAGTCAACTATTCGATTTCCCGGTTATTTTGGTTTCTTTATGCAATCTTTATGACCGGTATCAAATACTGAATAAATTCAGCCCACAAGGTCGAAAAATAATATGAACTTTTATAATGCTGGCAATACAGGGGGGATGTGCCAATGTGAAACAGAACAAGTCAGGGAAAACAAAACCGGGCCAAAGTTTCCGCTTTAGCCCGGTCGGGGGTATGTTATTAACTTTACTTATGCCGCTTCTTTTTCGGCTTCCTTGCCGAAGAGCTTCTTAAAGCTGTGGAACGCGACCATAACGCCAAGAACCATAAGCAGGATGGCCATAATCAGCTGCAGGCCGTCGGTAAGGAACACAAAACCGCCGGTAATGAACAGCTTTTTGCAGAGGGAAATTGCAGCCTGAACCAGAGCGGTAAAGGTAACAAGGAGCATGATGCACATGGGAACCCAGAGCATCCAGCCTTTGCGTCCCGTAGTCTTGAGGAATACGGAAAGCGCGATGAGCACCAGCGCGGCAAGAAGCTGGTTGGTGGAACCGAACAGCGGCCATACATTGTTGTAGCCACCCAGCGAAAGGAGGAATCCGAAGAACAGGGTAACGATTGTGGAAACATATTTATTGGTTAAGAATTTGGCAACCGGCGTATGCGCTTTGCCGTCCGGCCCATATAAAAGCTCCTGCAGGGACATACGGCCGATGCGGGCGACGGAATCGAGTGTGGTGAGGCAGAGGGCGGAAACGCACATGGTCATAAAGCACTGTGCCACAACCACGGGAAGGCCGAGCTTGCTGAGGAATCCTGCAACGCCGGTGGAGAACAGCACAAACGGGGTGCCCTTCGGCAATACGCCGTTCTTTGCGGCCGCGCCCACAACCACAAGGGCGACCACGGCAAGCAGGGATTCCACCATCATGGCGCCGTAACCGATGCCGAGCATATCCTTTTCATTTTTTACCTGCTTGGAGGAAGTGCCGGAGGAAACAAGGCTGTGGAAGCCGGAAATCGCGCCGCAGGCAATGGTGACGAACAGGGTGGGGAAGAGCATCTTTCCGTCTACCGTAAATCCGGTAACGGCGGGGAGGTTCATGCTCGGATTTTCCGCTACTACGCCGACCACTGCGCCGACAATCATAAAGATGAGCAGGAAGGAGCTCAGGTAGTCTCTGGGCTGCATCAGAATCCACATGGGGAGGACGGCAGCCAGAAATATGTAGGCGAAGATGACGAGCATCCAGGTCATTTTTCCCGCGTAGAGCGGCAGGGCGATTCCTCCGGCCATCATGGCGAAGAACAGAACCAGCCCGGCCACAAACATAACGGCTTGATTCGGTTTTGCAAATTTGATGAACAGGCCGAACAGGATGGCACCGACGATATACAGCATGGAGATGGAAGCCGCCGCCGCGTTCGGCATAGCCATGCCTCCGTCCGCTTTAAAACCGTTGAACGTGCTCGCAACAATATCCGCAAAAGCCGCGATTACAAGGAGGGAGAAAAGCCAGCAGAACATCAGGAAAAGCTGTTTGCCGGTTTTTCCGATGTACTTTTCCACGATAAGGCCGATGGATTTTCCTTCGTTTTTCACAGAGGCATATAAAGCGCCGAAATCATGCACCGCGCCGAAAAAGATGCCGCCGACGAGAATCCAGAGCAGGGCGGGCAGCCAGCCGAACATTGCCGCAATGATCGGGCCGGTTACCGGGCCTGCGCCCGCGATGGAAGAAAACTGATGGCAGAAAACAACCGCCTTCGGGGTGGGGATGTAATCCTGACCGTCCTCATGGGTATAGGCCGGAGTTTTTGCGTTCGGGTCAATCCCCCATTTTTTCACCAGCCACTTGCCGTAACCGAGATACGCGCACACAAGGCAGACGATAGAGATGCCGATGATGCTTAAACCGTTCATGTTCAAATCCTCTTCTTCCTATAATTTTTAGA
>DATAML010000196.1:0-3886 GCA_036260545.1 Caproiciproducens sp. | reverse complement strand
AATTCCGAATAGGTTTCATCCATCTCATTATTCAGGTCGTAAACCTTTCGCGGAGTAATAATCTTTGTTCCGGAGTTTTTCAGCGTTTCCAGAATAATACCCTGATCGCTCATTGCGCCGCGTCCAAGACGGTCAATATCCATGCAGAGGATAGCGTCATACTTACTGTGCTCCACGTCGGCCAGCAGTTCCAGCATGCGGAGCCTTGTGTACAGGGATTCTCCGGACACCACTTCCTCGTATATTTTTGCAATTGTCAATCCGTTCTTTTGAGCGTAATCAAGTAGGATTTCCTTATGCCGCCTCAGCGTTTCATCCACACTGTCGCTCAGTTCCTCCGCGCGGCTTTTGCGCAGGTATATGGCTGCTATCACACAATCGCCAGCTTTCGAATCATATTGCCTTAAATACTACTTTCGGAAGCTGTGATTTAGAAGTGCTTACTCAGGAAAGCATAGGACAGGCAGGGTGATTCATATTGTAACCGGGGTGATATTATGGCTGAAAAGGGAACGCCTGCCGTAACTTTACATATTATGACGGCATCCGTGGAGGAAATCGAACACAGCAGAGAAGAACTGCGCAGGGTCTGTGAACAGATTTGCTGCGAGGCCCAGGGCCATCCGGTTAAGGTGACTCTGCAAATAGACCCGCTAAATAGAAATACTTCTTACCCATGAGCTTTTCTTCACATGCTTTCCGTAATTTGACACAAAATAAGGTATTCAATATAATAGAGCAAAGGAAGTGATTGAATGCCAAAACCGGTAAAAATGATGATGCTGGATTCCTGCCCTTACTGCAGACAGGCATTTGAAATGATGGATAAACTGAAAGCAGCGCATCCGGAATACAATCATGTGCAGATCGAAACGATTGAAGAGAGTAAGGAGCCGGAGAAAGTGGAAGGGTATGACTATTGGTACGTTCCGACTTTCTTTGTAGGAGACCAGAAGGTACACGAAGGTGTTCCGACTATGGAAAAGGTTGAGCGCGTCTTTCAGGAAGCACTTAAATAATTGACACTTACAGAAAAAAAGCCTCCTGTCCGCAAAAGCGAACGGGAGGCTTTTCGATTAACGGGATATTTTATTCTGCTTCGTAATCGTTTGCAAGGTGGAACCGGTCGATCAGATAGAAAGCCAGGCTCAAAACCATGCCGACGATGGTTGCAAGAACCATTCCCTTGAGCTGTACTGCCCCGATCGGAATCGCAACCCCGCTCAGGCCGGTAATCAACACAATTGAGGTGAGCGCCAGATTGCGTGAACGGCCGTAATCGACCTTTGCTTCTACCAGAAGGCGCAGGCCGGATGCGGCAATCATGCCGTAAAGCAGGAAGCTGACACCGCCGATGACTGGGCCGGGGATTGTCTGAATAAACGCGGATATTTTACCGATAAAGGCGACAATAATGGAAATTACGGCTGCACCACCGATAACCTGAACGCTGTAAACCTTCGTAATTGCCATAACGCCGATATTTTCGCCGTAAGTAGTAGTCGGAACGGCACCGCAAAAACCGGAGAGCATGGTCGAAAGACCGTCTGCCAGAAGGGTTCTGTGCAGGCCGGGGTCTTTTACAAGGTCGCGGCCTACAATTTTGCTGGTGACCAGCTGATGCCCAATATGTTCCGAGATAACCACCAGAGAGGCGGGAAGAATAATTGCAATCGCGTTGAGATCAAAAACAGGTGTTTCAAAATTCGGCAGTGCGAACCATGCAGCCTGCTCGACCGGCTTAAAATCGACCAGCCCGAGAATACAGGCCAGAACATAGCCGGCTATAATGGCTACTAGGATCGGTATGACGGACAGAAACTTCCGGAAAAGTACGGAACCGAATACAGCAACTAAAAGTGTTACCAGAAATACGGCGACCGCTTTGGGGTTAATGGCTTTTGCAGCGTCCGCAGCCACAATTCCGCCTGTCTGTGCCGCTGTGCCGGCAAGTTCCAGGCCAATCAACGCCACAACCGCACCCATTGCCGCAGGCGGAAGAACGACGTCAATCCAGTTTGTTCCAAAAAAGCGGATAATTAATGAAACAAGGCAAAAAATAGCTCCAGCTGCAATAAAACCGCCAAGTGCATGTCGATAATTTAAAGAAGAACCTTTACCGATAATCACTAAAACAGGCGATATAAATGCGAAGCTGGAGCCTAAATAAGCGGGTGCCTTGCCTTTTGTAATGAGAATAAAGATCAATGTGCCGATACCGTTCATTAACAATACAATTGCCGGATTAATTCCAAACGTCAACGGAACAATCACGGAAGCGCCAAACATGGCGAACATATGCTGGAGACTGAGCGGAACTGCTTGTGGCAGCGGTACTTTTTGTTCTACCTGAATGATCTCTCTTTGCATAGCTGACACCTCATTCTTTCGTTTTTGTAAATCTTTACGAAGCTTCGTCCTATTTTGCCGCGTCCGGACAAAATCACTTAATTTTACACTTGATATTCACACTTGTCAATAAGAAAACAATAAAAAATAAAGAAAAACGGAATATTTTTTTCGAAATCAGTCTAGAATGTTAAATTGATTCCTACTGGGCAACATAATCGGCAAATTATAATAGGAATAACCTCTTTTACTGTTGCGTGCGTTATATCCTGACCACTGTTGTTCACAACAGTGGTCAGGATCAATACAGGGGATTTAAAACAATTTCAAGCGAGAACTCCCCGGGCTCTGCACCCTTTTCTTTATAGTAGCTAATATTATGGATCATTGCCTTCAGCAGTAAGTTTTTATTCCTACAGGAGGCCGATTTGTACAAATCAATAATACTGTTAATTGATTTACTATCAATATTATAGTTGATATCGCTTCTTGATAATTTGCTCTTAATGTCTTCCAGTTCTTCCTCTCTTTTTAATAAGGCGGTCTGCCGCTTATAAAAGGTGGAGGCATCATAAATCCCTCGCTCCAGAAGATCGTGCAGCTTTTCAAGCTGCTTTTCGACAGTGCCATACTCTGACTCGACTGCCTTTAATAGCTTTCCACTGTCCTTTTCTGGTGGTTGCGAAAGAGCTTCCTGGCTTATTTGGATACCTTCCAGCGGTTCCTTCAGCGCGTCCAAAACCGCCTGTTCCACCAGCGAAAGGGAAGAGGAGACCATACAGCCGGGAGTAGGGCAGAGAAGGTATGGGCAGCCTGGACGCAGTACCTGACGCTGCATGTGCTTTCCGCATTGGGCGCATGTCACCAGCCCGGCTAACGGGTTTTCCAGAGTAGCCTGCTTTACGGGAGGATGCCGTTTTTTTGACGATATATCCTGTGCTTTTTCAAACAGTTCCCGTTCTATAATCGGCGGGTGCAA
Organism: Caproiciproducens sp.; assembly: GCA_036260545.1. Taxonomy (GTDB): domain Bacteria; phylum Bacillota; class Clostridia; order Oscillospirales; family Acutalibacteraceae; genus DATAML01. The sequence continues at coordinate 558 of DATAML010000196.1, read as the reverse complement.
ACCGTCCGCCAGAATCCATTTTTCTTCGGGGTTTCGGACGGTAACTTGCTTTTGCCCGTATTTCTTTCTGTTGGCGGTACGGTTCCATACTATTTTCCCAACGTAAACCGGGTTGCGCAGAATTTTCATAACCGAGGTGCGGCCAAATCGGTCGGATCTGTGGGGCTTTGCCCCCATGGCGCTGACTGTATCGGCAATCTGTTGGCAGCCAAGGCCTTTATTAACATACAGGTCAAACATAATCCGAACAAAATTTGCTTCTTCCTCTTCGATTTCAAGAGTTGGCCGCTTATCTTTTGTCGCTCTGCGGTATCCATAGGGGGCGTTGGCAACATATCCGCCTTCCTCCACCGTTTTTCGAATTCCACGCTGCATGCGCCGCTTGATGGATTTAAGTTCCTGCCTTGCCATGAATGTTTCAAATTCCGAATAGGTTTCATCCATCTCATTATTCAGGTCGTAAACCTTTCGCGGAGTAATAATCTTTGTTCCGGAGTTTTTCAGCGTTTCCAGAATAATACCCTGATCGCTCATTGCGCCGCGTCCAAGACGGTCAAT
>DATAML010000182.1:0-2661 GCA_036260545.1 Caproiciproducens sp. | reverse complement strand
CATTGCCTTCCTCTGTTCAGGCGCAGAGCGTTGCCAACGGCGCGTATCCTACATTACCCAAGACTTTGAACGCGGTAGTAAACGGGAAAGCGGCAGCCATCGGCAATATTACCTGGGCTTCAACCCCGGAATACAATTCAGCCGCGGCGGGCACCTATACCTTCACCGCCCTCCTGCCCGGCGGTTATAAACTGAGCGGCGGAGCGGCTTTACCGCAAATTATCGTAACGGTAGCAAGTGCTCATAAAGATTCAGACAGCGATTCCCATAAAAATTCCACCGGCACTTCCGGTGAGTCGGCAGGCGTAGAAACATCTGTGACGGGAGAAACCGTTGTGACCCCAACAATGGGCGGGGCTCCGGTTATTTCCGGCAATAAATCCGATATTTCCGTCACTGTTCCGGAAAGCACGGCATCGGCGGTTTTAGCTGCGACGGCGGGAAAGCCGGCACAGTTAAAAATTAACGTGCCTACCGCGGCCATCGTGGACCAGATGAAAAACAGTGCGGTTCAAACCGTTGGCTTAACCATCATGGCGCCGACATCAATTACAAACAATACCAATCCCAACGCGTCTGTTGCGATCAGGGCGGAACGGGCGGTTTTGCAGGCGGCAAAAGACGCAAAAAAGGATATCACTCTTGCTGTAGCCAATTCCGAAACGGGAAAAATGGCTTACAGCTGGACATTTAAGGGCGCGGATCTGGCAAAAAGCACTGCGGTCAAGGACATTGATCTTGCAATAAGCGTATGCCCCACCGCGGAAGTATCGGCGGTAAACAAAGCAGTCGCGTCATCCAATAAAGGACTTGTGCTCAGCTTTGCCGACAACGGAGTATTGCCGGGCAACGCAATAATTAAGGTCAACGTAGCCGATAAAAATTACAAAGCCGAAGAAACCGTGTATTTCTACTATTTCAATTCAAAAGCACAGCAGCTGGAAGCAGTTGGAAATACGGCTTACACGGTGGATCAGGACGGCTATGTCAGCGTAACGATCTCTCACTGCTCCGACTATGTGCTGTTGCCAAAGGCCGCCAACTCTCTTACTCTGGATACCCTCGGTTACACGATGGCACCGCATAAGAGCTATGAAATCGGCATGAAGCTGAGCGCTGCTTATGATACCACTGTTAAAGTGTATTCTTCCGCAGGGGACGTTGCCAAAGTCACAAAGCTCAAAACCGGAAATTACCAAGTGGCCGGGCTGAAAGCCGGACTGACCTATATCATGTTTGATGTATACGGTAAGAACGGCAGGCTCCTCACCCATGCATCTGTTAAGGTAACCGTGCAAAACGGAGCAAAGTCAGGCGGCATCTCCCAAAAACAGGTTGGCCTATTCTGATTTCAGGCAAAAGAGGAGATGCGCAGTGAGAGATCGTTACGCTGACATAGCCGTCCTGATCCACCGTGTAAGCCGTATTTCCAACTGCTTCCAGCTGCTGTGTTTTTGAATTGAAATAGTAGAAATACACGGTTTCTCCGGCTTTGTAATTTTTATCGGCTACGTTAACCTTAATTATTGCGTTGCTCGGCAATACTCCGTTGTCGGCAAAGCTGAGCACAAGTCCTATATTGGATGACGCGACTGCTTTGTTTACCGCCGATACTTCCGCGGTGGGGCATACGCTTATTGCAAGATCAATGTCCTTGACCGCAGTGCTTTTTGCCAGATCCGCGCCTTTAAATGTCCAGCTGTAAGCCATTTTTCCCGTTTCGGAATTGGCTACAGCAAGAGTGATATCCTTTTTTGTGTCTTTCGCCGCCTGCAAAACCGCCTGTTCCGCTCTGATTGCGACAGACGCATTGGGATTGGTATTGTTTGTAATTGATGCCGGCGCCATGATGGTTAAGCCAACGGTTTGAACCGCACTGTTTTTCATCTGGTCCACGATAGCCGCAGTAGGCACGTTGATTTTTAACTTTGCCGGTTTTTCCGCCGTTGCAGCTAAAACTGCCGACGCTGCGCTTCCCGGAACAGTGACGGAAATATCGGATTTATTGCCGGTAATAACCGGGACCTCGCCCATTGTTGGGGTCACAACGGTTTCTCCCGTCGCAGATGTTTCTACGCCTGCTGACTCACCGGAAGTGCCGGTGGAATTTTTATGGGAATCGCTGTCTGAATTTTTATGAGCACTTGCTACCGTTACAATAATTTGCGGTAAAGCCGCTCCGCTGCTCAGCTTATAACCGCCGGGCAGAACGGCGGTGAAAGTATAGGTGCCCGCTGCAGCTGAATTGTATTCCGGGGTTGAAGCCCAGGTAATATTGCCGATGGCTGCCGCCTTCCCGTTTACTACCGCGTTCAAAGTCTTGGGTAATGTAGGATACGCGCCATTGGCAACACTCTGCGCCTGAACCGAGGAAGGCAATGCCTCAAATGAGGTAATGGTTTGATTGGAAGACGAACCGAGATTCACCCAGTCGTCCAGCCACCATTTTCTGTCTTTTGCATAATCCTGTCCGTCTCTAGTGTCGCGCGGCACACTGACGAAGTTTCCCCACCAGAATACTCCCGAACCATAAACCTTAGCGCCTTCGCTGACGGCCTGTGTAATGCCTTTTGCTTCATTGGGTATGTTTTCAATTGCCGGGTTATGATATGCGGTCTTTTCATAAATCGGCATCGTGGGATTAAGCTGGCAATCCTTATT
>DATAML010000178.1:0-1745 GCA_036260545.1 Caproiciproducens sp. | reverse complement strand
GCGCAAGGAACTGCAGACGCGTATCCGGGAAATCAACCGCACACTGGGAATCACCACGATTTTTGTGACGCATGATCAGGACGAAGCCATGATTCTCAGCGACGTGATTCATCTGTTTCACAATGGAAAGGTGGAGCAATCCGGCAAACCGACGGAACTTTATACGGCCCCTAAAACGAAGTTTGCCGCGGGCTTTATCGGCAGCTACAATATTCTTTCAGGCACGGATTTTGGAAAAAATGGTCGGGGTTGAGTACAGAGCGCAAAAAAACGTAGCCATAAGACCGGAAACATTTGCCGTTTCCACGAAACCGGTGGTGCCTGTTTCGGAAAGCTATACCTTTGAGGCGACGGTCGATTCCCATATTTCTCATGGCAATGTGCTCCGCTACACGATGCTTACCAAAGAAATCCCTTTTCATGTAGATGTTTTATTCCGCAGCTTTCAGCTTTTTGAAAACGGGCAGAAACTCTACCTTAGCGTTGAAAAAAGAAATTGCATTGAGGTATAAAATTCCCGAATATTATTAAGGTGATTTTATAAGGGCGTTCGGATACTGTCAGCCGGCGCTTCGGGAGTTCCGGAAGCAATACGGGCAGAGCGGTAATCTAACCGGAACTTATTTTTGCAAAAATACAGTACGGATATAGCGAATCATTGATCACAAAAAGCCAGGGGTTCCTTGCTCTTTCTATCGAAGAGGGCCGGGATCCCTGGCATTTCAATTTCAGAATCATTTCAGAGCCTTATGATAAGATCATAACAGCAAAATTGACAAATTATCTTAAATTTTTAAGAGGGGAAGAACTATGAGAAGCGATCAATCACAGGGAATCCGCAATCCTTTTGCGGCGGCGCATCTGCGCAAATTTATGAGCATTGTGCTTACCGTCTGCATGATTCTTACCATAATGCCCGTGAATTACGCCGCGGCGGCAACAGTAACGGAAACAAAGAATGTGACGTCGGCTGATGTAACCATCTCCGACGCGTCGAAGAATTATATCATTACCGGCGGTACTTCTGAAACACCCGCAAAGCATTCCGTTGTAGTTAGCCCCAACCTGGGCACGGTCAACATTACGCTGAAAGACGTTAATATCGCCTTTGATACTACGCCGGTTGGCTGTGCGTTCAGCATAGGCGCGGGCACAACGGTCAATTTAACGCTCAGCGGCAACAGTGTGCTGACGAGCAACGGAACCTTTGCGGGACTGCACGTGCCGGAGGGCGCTGTGCTGAATATCACGGCTCCGGATACGAACAGTACTCTGGGCGCAACAGGAAACGGTTCCGGCGCCGGAATCGGCGGCAACTCCGGTGAAAGTTGCGGCAAGGTAACGATTTCGAACGGAACGGTTAACGGTGCCGGAGTTACCGCGGCCGGTATCGGCGGCGGCAAGAACGGCGGCGCCGGCGAGTTGACCATTACCGGAGGCAGAGTTTCCGGCCTGACCTGTACAGACGGCGTCTCCGATATCGGCTGCGGCCAGGGAGGCAGCGGAGGCAGGGTGACGGTCAGCGGGGGCTTCGTCCATGCCGCGAGGAATTTGATGATCGGAGGTACCGGAACCGTCAACACGTTTACGGGCGGTTCCATTTGTGCGAATACCGTTACCCCGACTCCTACCGACGGTACGCAGAACGTTTACCGAACTCAGATTGAACTGCCGAGTGCAGATAATAATACGGTTATTACCTATAAGGTCGGCAACGGAAGCACCTGCTCCGCTGACGCGGGTAC
>DATAML010000133.1:0-5222 GCA_036260545.1 Caproiciproducens sp. | reverse complement strand
ATTGCAAAAGAATAAGGGACATGGAAAATAAATCCCATGCCCCTTTGCATTACCGATACTCTTATTATAATTTAATTTTTAAATATTTCAAGGGCTTATTCAAAGAAAAATTAACCTGATTTATTCTAGTATTAAATATATCGCGGCATCAATATTTATAAAATGAAGTATAAATGCCATTTGCTTTTTATTTAAAGAAAAACAGGGCCAAAATGATGCTTTTTGAAAGGAAATAGCGAAAAAATTATGAAAGACAAAAAGTATTTCATGCAGTTGATGCAGAAATATTTTTCCGAATCCGGCTGCCTATATTTAATCGGATTACAATTTAATAAATTCAAACACCTTGTCAAGAAACACGATCCCGTCCAGATGGTCAATTTCATGGCACAGGCATTTGGCCAGATCGTTCTCGCCGGTAAGCATGATTTCTCTGCCGTTTTCATTCAGCGCCTGCACGGTCACCTTCTGCGGGCGGATTGTTTTGCCCCAGCGGTCCGGAAAGCTCAGGCAGCCCTCAATGCATTCCTGTACGCCGCTTGTTCCGATGATTCTGGGGTTTACCAGCTTGATCAGTCCGTCCCCCATGTCGATTACCACCAGACGCTTTAAAATGCCCACCTGGCAGGCCGCCAGCCCCGCGCCGTTGCCCGTGTGGTACATGGTTTCCGCCATATCGTCCAGCAGCTGCCGGATTTTCCCGTCAATCACACGGACCTCTTTGCACTTCTTACGCAGTATTTCATCGTTGAAATACCGGAGTTGCCGGAGCGCCATCAGGATTCACCCCGGCTTTTTTCCGCCCGCGATTTTCTGGCGCTGTCTTCAAACAGGAACAGGTCTTCAATCCGGCAGCCGAATACTTTTGAAATATCATAGGCGAGCCATATGGACGGTTCGAACTTTTCCGTTTCGATCGCGTTGATTGCCTGCCTTGAAGTCCCGACCAGCTCGCCCAGCTTTTCCTGCGTAATGCCCAGTGCTTCCCGCAATTCCCGGATTCTGTTTTTCACGGGAACCCCTCCTTAATGTAATGTAAACCTTACATTAATTGTACCTCGGAAAATTGTGCGGGTCAAGAGGAACTTCCGACTATTTTTCCTTGATGGCGCCGCTGCGGTAGGACTGCAGCAGCGCGCTGAGCTCTTCAATCTGGGCGGCGAGCTCCGCACCGGTGTCGGTATCCGCCACGGTTACGCGCTGCGGGATGGCTTCCACTACCATGACCTTCGGCGTTTCCTCGCCGATATTACAGCCTTTCTTAAGCGGCTTGTGCTCCGCCAGCGCAAGGTAGCGCGAGTTGTAAATGAACGTGTAGCCGCCGATGCCCGTCTGCGACTGGTAGGCCTTGGAGATGCCGCCGTCGATCATGAACAGCAGGCCGTCGCCTTTCACCGGGTTTTCGCCCTCCTTTACCGGAACGTGCCCGTTGATGATATGGGAGGCTTCCGGGTTCAGGCCGAATTCACGCAGGATCATTTCGCAGGTCTCGCGCCGGTCGATATAGGTGTAGTACGGGTTTATCCGCTCTTTGTGGGCGGCCGGGTCGGCGATGAAATACCGTTCAAAAGCGGCAAGCTTGTCTTTGCCGAACAGCGGGGATTTGGCGCCGCACCACAGGTACCACATGAAATCGCAGGCTTCCTCCTTTTCGCGGGAGCCGGACGGCGCAAAGTACGCAATGCGCGCCGCGCTGTCCAGATATTCCAGGTAGCCCCTGCCGGAATAGCATTTTTCGCCGAATGCCACTGGGTCAAACTTTCCGTCCTTTTTCAGTGGGATACAGCCGTGGTAGAGCAGGTTGGAGTTTACGCGCAGATACATGCTGCCGCGGGAATACAGGAAGCGGATATGCTTTTCCAGACGCTCGCTGTGTTGGAACGATGCCGCGATGGTTTTCATCAGCTCCGTTTCCTTTTGGGTAAGCTCCAGCGGGTTTTTGGGGTTCACCGTGGGGAAAAGCGTGTCGGTCAGCGGATATTCCACGGAGCCGAGCCGAACGGTTCCCTTTTCAAAATTGATCTTCTTTAAAAGGACGCGGTCGTCCATACCGTATTCGGGATGCTTTTCGATCAGGCGTCCTTCCACCTTGAACTGTATCACGGCGATGGCCTTGTGCATTTTCGCCGCCAGCTGGATGTCGACCGGGTCGTACAGATTTTCATCGAGAATATGGGGAGTGAACGCCTCGCACGGGTCGTCGCGGTAGGTCTGCGCGGCAAATACGGAGAGTGCACGCAGGTTGATGCCGTAACCGTCCTCCAGAAGGTCAAAATTGTTGTAGCTGATGCCCAGGCGGATTACGCTTGCGATGCAGGCCCAGTTTCCGGCTGCCGCGCCCATCCAGGAGATATCGTGGTTGCCCCACTGGATGTCCACGTCGTGGCAGTCGGTCAGCGCGTCCATAATGGCGTCGGCGCGGGGGCCGCGGTCAAAAATATCGCCGATGATGTGGAGCCGGTCGATTAAAAGCTGCTGAATCAGGCGGCAGAGGGCGGCGATGAACTCTTCGCTCATTTTTGTTTCCACAATCGTCCGTATGATTTCGCTGTGGTAACGGGGCTTGTTGATCCCGCCGTCCGCGTGCAGAAGCTCGTCAATGATATAGGCGAAGTCCTTCGGCAGTTTTTTGCGCACCTTGGAGCGCGTGTATTTGGAAGCGGCCGCCCTGCAGACCTCCACAAGGCGGTAGATTGTGATGCGGCACCAGTCCTGAAATCCCGCTTCGTTCTTTCGGGCAAGGTTTAGTTGCGTTTCCGGGTAATAGATCAGCTTGGCCAGCTCGGACCGTTCTTCTTCGGAGATGGACTGCTCGAACAGCTCGTCGATCTTTTTGCGCACCACGCCGGATGCGCTCTTGAGCTGGTAAAGAAAGGCTTCGTGTTCGCCGTGCAAATCGCTGAAAAAGTATTCCGTTCCCTTTGGAAGGCTCATGATTGCTTTCAGATTGATGATTTCCGACGCGGCGGCCTGCGCGTTCGGATATTCCCTGGAAAGGAGCTTTAAATATCGTTCGTCGATCATACTTTTACCTCCCCGTATTTTTGCAGGTGCGTTGCTTTCTTACCATTCGGAGTCTTTGCCACTTCATTATAGCGTGGGACGTCTGAATTTTTATTTTGCAGAGAGATAATAATGCGAAAGGAACCAAAATAACGAAAAAATTTCGGCATATTGGGAAATTTCCATAAAATTTTTATTGAATAAATAGAAATATTATGTTATAATTACTTTATATGTTTACAGTATTTTACAAAAAAGGGGCGGAATGAATGAAAACACAGAAGTACCTGACTTTGATGCTTTCTGTTTTTACGATGGTTCCGCTGCTGCTTGTAATGACCGTAAGCGCACTGTATTTTGGCGAAAATGACTTTGAAAGGCTGAAAGCGAATGCGGACAGCAATGCAAAGAACTCCTGTGACAACATCAACCAGTTCTTTCTGCAAAGGAAAATGGCGCTGGAGGTAGCCTCCGACCTGCCGGATGTGAAAGAACTGCTTTCGTATTCCAATCAGGAAGTCACCGGCCTGCTGATTGAAAGTAAGCGCACGGCCGTAATTGAGACCTTTAAAACAATGACGCTGAAGCAGACGATGCATGCGGAAGGGGATATCAAGGGAAACTATGTAAGGCGGTCCTCCCTTATCAACCAAAACAACGAAATCATCGCTTCGGATGACGGGCGGCTGATCGGGAAAAAGTCCATTATCAGTAAAAATATGCAGACGGTCCCCGCCTACGGCTGCTATGTTTCCGAACTGCGGCAGGAACCCGGTTTTATAGACGGAAAAACCTATTTTATTCTGGCCGTGCCCATTTACAGCGACGGCATTTATGAAGGGTTTATTCAGTCATCCATTGATATGTACTATTTTAACCTGTTGAGCAGCCAGACATTTATGGGCACCGGGCATACCTATATCCTTGACCAGAACGGAAATTTTGTCCAGGATAACCCCGTGGAAATGGCTGGGAACAAGGCGGACAATATCCGGCAAATCAAATTCGGAGACGGTTTTGACTGGCGAAAGATTGACTTGAATAAAAAACCGAGCGGTCTGGTTCGGTATCGGATTTCCGGAAAGGGAATATGGGGTTATTACTCAAGGATCACCGGCACAGATTGGGTCGTTGTCAGTACGGTCTCCCAGTCCGAACTGTTCGACCCGTATATCCGTATCATTCTGATTTATCTTTTCGCGCTGCTGCTGCTGGCCGGGGCCATACTCCTGAGTGTGCACCGGGCGGCAAAGCGCTTTTCTGATCCGGTGCGCGATCTGTGCGCCGCGTTTCTCAATGTGGAACAGCGGGATTACAATGTTCGTCTGAGCGGCTGCTATAAGGGCGAATTTGCCAATATGGCCTCCGCGTTCAACCGTCTGGTTGAAAAAATACAGTCTGACACGGATGAGCTGAAGGTCAGCGAAGCACGCTACGCGCTGATTATGGAGGAAACAGACCAGGTTATTTTTGATTGGGATATTCAGCACAACCATCTTTACCATACGGTTCACTGGACAAATAAATTCGGTTTCAGCGTTGCGGTGGAAAATCCGGGCTTGCAGATACCGAATTTTACACCGGTTCACCCGGATGACAAAGAACTGCTGGACGGCTTTTTCAGTACAGCGCTGGAAGGATGCCAGCCCGAACCGGTGGACATCCGCATGAAGACCATCGACAGCCGGTATATCTGGTGCACGGTGCGCATCAAGATTATTTTTGACGAAAACCGAAAACCATTCCGCGCAATCGGTCTGATCAGCGATACCGACCATCAGAAGAGAATCATTCAGAACCTTGAGAACAAATCCAGAACGGATTTGCTCACGCAGCTTTACAACAAGGTGACCACGGAAGTCCTGATTGACGAATTCCTCAGGAATTCCCCGCAGAACCAGCACCATGGCTTTGTTATCGTGGATATCGACAATTTCAAGTCAATCAACGACACGCTTGGCCACTATTACGGCGACGCGGTTTTGAAGAAGGCAGCCCAGGGGATACGGGATCTGTTCCGCCTGTCCGATATTGTGGGCAGGGCCGGCGGGGACGAATTCATCATACTGGTGAAGGACCTGCCGCGCGACGAGCACCTCAAGCTGAAGCTGCAGGATATCTGCGCGGTGTTCCGCAATACCTATGCCGGGAAGAATAACGATTACGCGATTTCCGCCAGCATCGGCGCCGCGTTTTATCCGGATGACGGTACCTCGTTT
>DATAML010000131.1:0-4560 GCA_036260545.1 Caproiciproducens sp. | reverse complement strand
CCCCGACTGCAAGCGAGACAATCTGATATTTTGTGCTTTTATTGCAAAACACGGCGGTCACTCCTCATAAATAAAGATATCTTCGATACGCATATTGAAATATTTCGCGATTTTAAAAGCAAGTAATATCGAAGGATTATACCTGCCGCTTTCCAGCGAACTGATTGTCTGGCGGGAAACTTCCAGTGTTTCCGCCAAATCCTCCTGCCGGATACCCTGCTGCTTCCGGATTTCTTCCAGCCGGTTCTTCACACGATCACCTCGCAATTTTATTGTAAAGCTAGCTTTACATCAACAATAGCACTATTTTTATGTAATGTCAAGTGCACTTTACATATTTGTAAAAAAATAATCCCCGGCTGCCCGGGGATACATTTTAATGGAAATATAAAAATATTTGACTGGGTATTTCTGTTTATGATACTATTCGTTTTCTTCTTTTGCGTTTATGGATTTCAGATAATCCTGCAAAGGCTCCAGTTTTTCATAGAATACTACAATAAGATCGCCCGCTTTTGCTTCTTCCACCGCTTTCTTCAAAGCGTCCAGCTCATTTTCGATGACTGTAGCCTTGTCTTTCTCAAAGTTACTTGAAAGAATTGCTTCGTAAAACAGGCCGGCGACCTCAAGGGAATTTCTGCCGCGCTTGTCCGAGTCTTCCTTAATATAAATTCGGTCAAACGCTCCGGCACAGAGTTTTCCGACCGAGCGGATCGCGTCGTCGCCGCGGTCACCTGGCATGCCGATTACACCCATCAGCCGGGAACAGCCCAGATTTTTGCACGCGCCGATCACCTGCCGGTAACCAGGGAAATTGTGCCCGTAGTCGAGCATAACGTGAAAACCGTTCAATACATACAGGCTGAAACGGCCGGTATTATTGTGATAGGTGCTTAACCCCCGGGCGATGGCTTCCGGAGGGGTGCGAAGCGCGTACAGTGCGGAAACGGCCGCCAGAGAATTTTCAATGTTGCATTCAATTTTTCCGGAACGCGTAATGGGAATATCCGAAACAGCCATAATGTTCCAGCATTTTTCTTTTTCCCGTATTTTGATCCAGCCGTCGTCCGTGAATACCTTAACATATTCCTCTGAGCAAAAGGGTTCGGGATATTCGGAGCTTTTGGAAAACAGGATTACGTTTGCTTTTGTACGCTGAAGCAGATAGGGCGTCATGCTGTCTTCGGCGTTAAAAACGGCGTATCCGTTTTCTTTAATCGCTTCGGTTACCAGCGATTTCACGAACGCAAGGTCTTCTAGGGTTTTCGTTCCGTCCATTCCAAGGTGATCCTCCGCGATATTCATTACGATGCCGACGTCAGCCAGATCGTAGCCGAGCCCTTCCCGAATGATTCCCCCGCGCGCGGTTTCCAGAACGGCGCAGTCAACTTCTTTGTTGGAAAGAAGCGTCCTTGCGCTGCGCGGGCCGGAGTGGTCGCCTTTGCAGATGCATTTTTCATTGATAAAGGTTCCGCTTGTGCTGGTAAAACCGACATTCTTTCCCGTCAGGGAAAGAGTATGGGCGATCAGCCGAACCGTGGTTGTTTTGCCGTTCGTACCCGTAACGGAAACAATGGGGAAATCGTACAGTTCCGGTGCGGGAAACAGAAGGTCAACGATATCCTTTGCGACATCTCTCGGGTTTCCTTCGCTCGGGTAAATATGCATGCGGATACCGGGGGCGGTGTTTACCTCCACAATCGCGCCGCCCGTATCCAGTATGGATTTTGATATGTCTTCTGTGACCACATCGATTCCCGCAATATCGATGCCGACGACTTTTGCGGCAAGAACGGCAAGCTCTGCGTTTTCCGGGTGGATAATGTCGGTACAGTCAATTGCGGTTCCGCCGGTGCTCAAATTCCCGTTCGTCCGGAGCAACACCTTGCGGCCCTCTTCCGGAACGGAATCAGCGGTCAGATTTTCACTTTTCAGCAGATTGACCGCCACGCTGTCCAGCTTGATTTTTGTCAGGGGTTTTTCGTGCTGTTCTCCGCGGTTTTCGTCCAGATTCACAAGATCGACCAGTTCACTGATGGTGTGCCTGCCGTCGCCGGTCACCATGGCGGGCAGGCGCTCAGAAACCGCGCTTACTTTATCGCCCGTGACCAGAATACGGTAGTCCTTGCCGGTAATGTACTTTTCAACAATGATGCCGCTGCTGTATTTACTGGCTTCCCGAAAAGCGTTTTTGATTTCCCGGTCGCTGCTGAGGTTCAGGAACACACCCTTTCCCTGATTGCCATTAAACGGCTTCAGTACGACCGGAACCCCGATCTGCTTAGCCGCAACCAATGCGGAAATATCGGTGTAGACCACCTTGCCGTACGGAACCGGAATATGGCTCTCCGCCAGAAGCGACTTCGTCAGCTGTTTATTGCAGGAAATGTCGGCGGAGATACAGGAGGTGGCGTCGGTCAGCGTGGCTTCGATGATTCTGCTGTTTTTCCCGTAGCCGAGTTGGACAAGACTTTCGTTGCCGATGCGTGTCACCGGAATGCCCCTCTGTTTGGCTTCCGCAACGATGGCCGTGGTGCTGGGGCCAAGCTCCGCGTTAATGGATATTTTTTTCAGGTAATCGATAAATTCCTGAACTTCAAGCTCCTCGCCGTTCAGAAAGCAGTTGAGGATAAATACGGCTGCTTTTCCGCACTCCAGGCCGCAGACTTCATTCTGGTATTCGTAGGCCAGATAATAAACACTGGGCTCCGTAAGAATACGGGTTTTTCCGTAGCGCACGTCGTAACCGAGCATGGACTGCATTTCCAGAATGACGTGTTCCAGAACGTGTGCAAGATAAGTACCTTCTTCCAGCCGTTCCAGAAAACCGCCCTCATACCCAAGGCTACAGCAGTTTGTTTTCAGTCCGGGGAACGATTTCAGCAGCTTTCCATGAAAACCGTCGATGTCTTTGGTGGGAATTTCGCTGTATTCTCCGATATCAACAATCAATTTCATAATCGGCCTGTGGCTGTAAATATTGCGGCCGTGATACGTTATGAAATCGCATATTTTTATCTTGTCAGTTTCCATTTTTTAAACGTAAAACCTTTCTGTCTTTAAGTTGAAAGCCATAGCCCTGCGGCAGGGTATGCACGGTAACCCCCATGATTGCCAGAATCTCGTTTGGATTTAGTTCCGATACGTTGGAACACTGGATGCTTTTCCCGTCGATGATTGTAACCGCGTTGGAGCCGATGATTTCAAAATGCATATCGGGGTACAGCTTGACCGCGGTGTCTTCGTCAATTCCGATTCCCAGAACGTCCGGGTTTTCCGCAACGCCGCAGAGAAGGCGGCCGAACCTGCCGCGCTGGTCAAAATGCTGGTCGATGATTACGCCGTTCAGCAGGCCGAGGCCGGGCGCCATCTTCAGGGTGCATTTCCGCGCCGGTTCGTTGTCATTGCCCTGTACCACCATCGTGGAGCTCATGACCGAAGCTCCGGCACTCGTTCCCATAATGATGCCGCCGCCTTCATAAAGTGCCTTCAGTTCCTGATAGGCGCCCGTTCCGCCCAGAATGCTGGTGATACGGAGCTGGTCGCCGCCGGTCATAAAGATGCATTTTGATTTTTTTATCAAATCGCAGTTTTTACTGTCTTCGGCGTCGTCCCTTGTGTTGATGTTCAATACCTGCACGTTTTCAACGCCGAGCCGGTGAAACACCTCAAGATAGTTATTCCCGGCTTCCTCCGGCTTTTCCGTTGCGGTTGTCAGGACGGTCAGTATTTCCCCGCCGGAAAGCATTTCGGGCGCCTGCTTCAGAATCACGCTGTCTCCGGTTTTGTCTTCCGCTCCGCCGATAATGACCAGATAGCCCTTACTGTTCTTCATTCACACACCCCTGACTTTCGTACCGGACTGTTCCCAAACATACCAGCTTACTGATTTTGTAGCTTTTATCGGTAATCAGAATGTCGGCGTCGCTGCCTTCCCGCAGCGTCCCTTTTTGAGGATAGATTTTCAGCACTTTCGCCGCGTTTTGCGTGACAAGGCTGACGGTTGCTTCCGGATTAATCTCCCGTTCCGTGATACAGCGAAAGATATCGTCAAACAGAGACTGAATATGGCCCACCCCGCCGTTTGGAATGCTTCCGTTTGCGTCGGAACTGACTGTAACGCGGGAAAGCTCGGTTCCGTCGTCGATCAACTGCTGGAGCGCGTCCGGCATCGAGATCCCGTCCTCTTCTCTAGAGGTCAGGTCGATATTCCCGCCGTTTCGGCAGTATTCCGCTGCCTGCCGGAAAAGCTCAGGGTTCCGGTTTACGTGCGTTGGGACAAACTGCCCGATTGGCAGGTCGCTGTTTTCGATCAGCTGAATCAGGGGAGAGAGCCCGGCTTTCCCGTCGCCCATGTGCAGGTGCACCACACCGGCCTTGCCGCTCAGCAAACCGCCCAGATGCGCATCGGAAGCGAGCTTGAGCAGGTGTTCCCGGTCGGCGTGAGACGATCGGTGGTCGGAAACAGCGATTTCTCCAACTCCCACCACCTTATCGATCAAAACGAGATCCCGTACGATATCGTCCGTAAAGGTTACGGGGGGAACGGTGTAGCAGCCG
>DATAML010000120.1:0-1815 GCA_036260545.1 Caproiciproducens sp. | reverse complement strand
AAAGCGGTCTACGCGGTGGAGCTGCAGGAGGACGCCTGCGGCATGGCGCGCCGCTCCGTGGAATACAACCATCTGGAGGATACCGTCCATATCATAAACCGGGATATCAAGGTGCTGCGTCCGGGGGAAGACGTTCCCCGTTCGCTTGACCTTGTGGCCTGCAACCCGCCCTATAAACCGGAGGGCACGGGGATAAAGAATCCGAGCGAAGGGCTGCGGATCGCGCGGCACGAGGTCGCCTGCAGCTTTTCGGATATCGCCGCAGCCGCCGCCAAACTGCTGCGGTGGGGCGGGCGGTTCTGCTGTTGTCTGAGGCCGGAGCGCCTTTTCGACACAATGCTCGCGCTGCGCTCCGCCGGGCTGGAGCCGAAGCGTCTGCGGTTCGTGCAGCAGCGGCAGGGCAAAGCACCCTCGCTGTTTCTGCTGCAGGCAAACCGCGGCGGAAAACCCGGCGTGACGGTGGAACCGGTATTGTTGATTGAAGATGAATACGGAAAGGATACAGAAGAAATGAAGCAGATTTACGGGGATTACCGGGAGGGAAGCAGATGAGCGGAAGACTGTATGTGGTCGGTACGCCGATCGGGAATCTGTCCGACTTTTCGCCGCGCGCGGCCCAAACCCTGCAGGAAGCGGATTTTATCGCGGCGGAGGACACCCGTGTGACCTTAAAGCTACTCAACCATTTTGGGATTAAAAAGCCGCTGGTGAGCTACTATGAGCACAACAAATACGAGCGCGGGGAAGTCATTTGCAGCCGCATTGAAGCAGGTGAAACCTGCGCGTTGGTTTCCGACGCGGGAATGCCCGCGATTTCCGACCCCGGCGAGATGCTGGTGGCCCAGTGCGCCGAACGGGGAATTGAGGTGCTTGCGGTTCCGGGGCCGAGCGCCGTGGTCTCCGCGCTGGCAGTCTCCGGCCTGCCCACAAGCCGGTTTACGTTTGAAGGCTTTTTAAGCGTAAACAAAAAGAGCCGCCGTGCGCATCTGGAAGAAGTGAAAACGGAACGCCGCACCATGGTCTTTTACGAAGCGCCGCACAAGCTTGCTTCTACGCTGAGCGACATGCTTTCCGTGTGGGGCGACCGGCGCATCGCGCTGGTGCGCGAGCTGACCAAAATCCACGAGGAGGTCATCCGCACCACGCTGGCGCAGGCCGCTGCGCGTTACGCCGACGGGAGCGCCAAGGGCGAATTTGTGTTGGTGATTGAGGGTGCGCCCGCGCAGGAGCAGGCAGAATACACACTGGAGGACGGCATCGCCATGGCGAAAGACATGGTGACCGAGGGCTTATCGGCTTCCGAAGCTTCCAAAAAAGCCGCCGCCGAAACCGGCTTTAAAAAAGGCGATATTTATAAGGCGCTTCTGCAGAGGAATTAACAGTACAGAAAATTTTCTGAAATGCTTACCGAAGATATTTCAATACCCTTTCCTTTTTCCCCTTGCATCCCTCCGGGGTATCCCCACTCAACTCGCTTATGTCAGTTTTTTATGTGGTTTTCATTGGCGGTTAAGCATTTACCATTTTATATTTATTTTCCTTGCAGTTATATTTTGCCTCATTTCATAAAAAAACAGTTCTTTATTTTCATCGAAATGTTATTGCTTCTTTTATTGCCCGATACGATTGTACGAATAAAATTGAAGGGGATGCCATGAATGAAATCACGGCATCCCCCTGTTTATTCTGTATGTACTGTTCAAGCCTGAAAACTGCTTTCCAGAATCTCCTGTGTGGTTTTCAGCCGCACAAACCGGCCGCCAAGCACCTCGTTGTGGTGCTCTATGATTTCGCCGGCCGTCAGTATACGGCTGT
>DATAML010000115.1:0-4151 GCA_036260545.1 Caproiciproducens sp. | reverse complement strand
AATGGCACTGACTTAACTTCATCAATATTGAAAGACAGCTACGAAAACGGGCAGGAGCGGTTTGCTCTATACGAAAACAACGGAAAATACTTCATTGTATGGTCGCAAAAAAGCATATGGTCATTGGGTCGGTATAGAATTCAGGGAGGTACCATTCCGTTCTCGTCTACTCAAAAATATGGGCTTTCTGAATTTCAAAAGTTGGATTTGTACGGTTCAATCTATATTCTATACGGAAAATACAAGCAAAATCCCATTACAGTGAAAGTAGAAAACAGCGACGGATCAGCCTCCATAAAGAATTACGAAATAACCGGAGATCATACTTTTATTGTCTATCCGAGCAAGAATGACTGCAATTTTACACCAATTCTGGATGATCAAAATTATTGATGCTTACAAGATACTTATCTCTTCTTCATAGCGGGCCGGCAGTTTAAAACCTGCCGGCTTACGCGTTTTTGTCACATGATACGAAAATTACCGTAAAGGATTGTGCATAGATTTAAAAAACATTGTAATTTTAACAGCATTTGAGATATAATAATGGCAAGGGAAATTCCTTATTTTAAAACCGCATTTGCGGCGGAGGTAGACTATGAACTTTTTTGAAAACCTGACCGGCAATGTGACAAAAGCAGTTGATTATGTTGTGGAAAAGAACCGTAAAGCCGCGCTGGTCAACCGAATCCGTATCGTGATTAAAAACGAGAGGGAAAACCAGGCGCGCGCCTACGTCGCCCTCGGCAAATATTATTTCCGCAATCTGCGCGACGAGCAGAACGAGGAAACCGAGCGTTTCTGCAAAGCGGTGGAGGCTTCCGAGCAGCGAATGAAGAAGGCCTTTAACAAGCTGGATGAGATCACCGCACCGGCGGGCTGCGACGACGATGCCTGCGCGGACTGCTCCGGCTGCGGGGAGGACTGCGAGATGCATTCCTATTATGACGACGTGGAAGCGAAAGCGGAGGAAGACGCCATAAACGGCGGGCTGGATGACGACGTTCCGCCTTCTTTCCGGATTATCGACATGAACCAGGAAACCGTTATCAACGAGGACGAGGAAGCGGCTCCCGATGACGATGAGCTGGAAAAGCCGGCGAATCCGGAAATCTGAATGAAAAAAAAGGTAATGCTCGGCATGAGCGGCGGGGTGGACAGTTCGGTTGCCGCCCTGTTGCTGCTCAGGGCCGGATACGACGTAACAGGGGTCACCATGCGCCTGCGTCCCGACGAATATATGCAGCAGAGCGCGGCCGGCGGCTGCTGTTCGCTGGATGATATCGACGACGCGCGCCGGGTGGCCTACAAGCTGGGCATCGATCATCTGGTGCTCAATTTTCAGGACGTTTTTGAAAAAGAGGTCATCGACTATTTTGCCGCACAGTACGCCGCCGGGCTCACCCCGAACCCGTGCATCGCGTGCAATCGCCACGTAAAGTTCGACGCGATGCTCCGCCGCGCGCAGGCGCTCGATTTCGACTATGTTGCGACCGGGCATTACGCGATCATCGAGCAGGCCTCCTCCGGGCGGTGGCTGCTGAAAAAAGCGCCTGCCTCCAAGGACCAGAGCTATGTGCTGTACTCGTTCACTCAGGATCAGCTCAGCCGCACTCTCATGCCGCTCGGCAATTACACCAAGCCTCAGGCAAGGGCTATGGCGGAGGAGGCCGGACTGCCCGTCGCGCACAAACCGGACAGTCAGGAAATCTGCTTTGTGGAAAATAAGGATTACGCGGGCTTTATCGAGCGTTACACCGGCGTGAAAGCGCCCGCGGGCAATTTTGTGGACGTCGCCGGAAACGTAATCGGAGCACACCGCGGCATCACACACTACACCATCGGCCAGCGCAAGGGACTGGGCACCGCATTCGGCAGACCCATGTACGTTACGAAAATCGATACGCTACATAACGCGGTCACGCTGGGCGAGGAGGGCAGCCAGTACCAGGATTCGCTGGTTGCCGCCGACCTCAATTTCATCCCGTTCGATACGCTGGAATCCGCAATCCCGGCGCAGGTCAAGGTGCGCTATCAGGCGTCGCCGGCACCGGCAAGGCTCATTCCACTGGAGGGCGGCAGGGTGCGCGTGGAATTTGAAACGCCGCAGCGCGCCGTTACCCCCGGACAGGCTGTCGTATTCTACGACGGTGATCTTGTCCTCGGCGGAGGAACCATTCAGGCGGAATAGTAAGAAGGACGGACAAGCGGCTGCTTGTCCGTCCTTCTCAGTTTAGTCTTGTAAAAGAATAGCTGATTACCGCGCCGAGGCGGTTCCGGGCTTTTTTCAGGTGTTTGGACGCGGTGCCCGCCGTGATGCCGAGCTGCTCCGCAACCTCGTTGACACTTTTCCCCTCCATATACCGAAGCCGGATACAATCGCGCTGCCGCTCGGTCAGCTCGCCTTCCATTGCGCGCCGCAGAGCCCGCAGCATCCGGCGGTGCTCGCCGCCGTCATCCAACTCCCGGCGGTTGAAGTCAAACCTGTCGCCGAACAGGTCCAGGCTCAGGTCTGCTTTTCGTCTCATCGGCTCCCTCCGCGCTCCGTCAAAAACCTTCCCGTGTGCAGACAGTCAAGGTACATTTCGTTCAGCATGGCAATCCTGTGGAAAAGGATTGCCGCTTTTTTGCCGCTCAGCGTCCTTGCCTGCCGCCTGAGAGGAGTAAGGTACTCCTTAAGCTTTTCCGCTTCATTCAGGTATTGTCTGCCCCATTCGTTATAATTCATAGTGCTCCTTTCGCTTTGACAGAATCTATAATTCAATCTTAGCAGGAAAGCGGAGCTTGTTCAAGAACATTTGTTCTATTATATGTATTTCAGAAATAGTAAGGGACTATTTTGGTACATTCTTGTGATGTGATAAACAGCTCCGCTTCACTCGGGCAGCGGGGCAAAAGTGCAAATCTGCGGCCATACGGTTTTTCCGTCAGACTGCAGCGAGGACCTGCCAATTACGACAGGTCCTCGCTTGCGCATTAGAAAGAAGGAATTTTAAAAAGTCTTAATCAAATTTATTATATACCGGAATCGGACGGTGTGCGGGCAGCGGCGCGCTTCTGCGTACCGGATCGCTGCTTCCTGTGAAGTCGTCTTTTATTTTGAATTTGCTGATCATATCCCTGAGCATATCCGCCTGAGAGGAGAGTTCCTCGCTTGCGGCGGCACTTTCCTCCGCGGTAGCGGAATTGACCTGCACCACCTGCGAAACCTGCTCCACACCGACGTTTATCTGGGAAATTCCGGTTGCCTGCTGGTTGGAGGCCGAAGCAATCTCTGCTACCAGGCCGGCGGCCTTTTCAACGCCCGTGACGATCTTGACCAATGCCTCGGCGGTTTCGTTCGCAATTTTGGTTCCGGATTCCACCGTTCGGATCGAACCTTCAATCAGCATGGTGGTTTCTTTTGCGGCGTCCGCGCTCTTTGCGGCAAGGTTTCTTACTTCATCGGCAACCACCGCAAACCCTCTGCCGGCTGTGCCTGCGCGCGCGGCCTCAACCGCGGCATTGAGTGCAAGAATGTTGGTCTGGAACGCGATATCCTGAATCACTTTGATAATCTTGGAAATATTCGCGGAGCTTTCGTTGATTTCCTCCATGGATTTCACCATCAGCTTCATCTGGTCGTTTCCGACTATGGCGTCATTTTGAGCTGTGACCGCCAGCTCGTTTGCCTGCACCGCTTTGGTGGAATTGAGCTTTGTCTGCGTGGCAATGTCAGAGATGGAAGCGGAAAGCTCCTCAATGGAGCTGGCCTGCTCAGTGGCTCCCTGCGACAAAGCCTGACTGCTGCCGGAAACCTGCGACGAACCGGTGGATACCTGCTCGGCCGCGATATTGATGTTGCGGAGCACATCGCTGATAGAATTGGCGGTATGGTTCATCGCGTCCACGATTTTGCCGTATTCGCCCGAAAAGCTGTGGTCGATTTCAGAGGTGAAATCGCCGTCGGCCATATGCGCCAGCATATCGGAGATTTCAGCCAACGGACGCTCAATCGCATCCATCGTATCGTTCATGCCTTCTATGATTTCACGGTATCCGCCCTCAAATTTGTCCGCCTGCCCGCGGAAGTTCAGCCTGCCTTCCACACACGCCTTTGCAATCAGGTTCGCTTCCTTAATCAGGTTCTCGATTGCCTGCATCGCGGCGAT
>DATAML010000096.1:0-23465 GCA_036260545.1 Caproiciproducens sp. | reverse complement strand
CTGCGAATACTCTTTCCCCTTTAAAACAATGGTACCCTCCGTCGGCTGGTAAGCGCCGCTCAGGATTTTCATCAGCGTGGATTTTCCCGCGCCGTTCTCGCCGAGAAGGACATGGACTTCGCCCGCCCGGATATCAAAGGAGATGTCCTTTAAAGCGACAACGCCCGGAAATTTCTTTGTAACGCCCTTCATCTGTACTAATGTGTTCATAGCAACCTCCTTTTGAACTGCTCTTCCAAAAACATTCGCTCTTCCCTTTTGCCGAAGCCTCCTTGTTTTGGATTTCACACAGAATCATTATTCCCTGTTCATTATTTATAATGTATCGTGGTTTTTATATGAGCTGAGTAAACCATTACCCAGAAAGGAATAAAGGGTGCCATCTAAAATGGATTTTCAGTCGTCCGCAATATTGGATAAATAGAATAATTTTGTTTTGGCTTGCTCTAATTATTCTATACATATTGTAGAGATAACCTTTACTCAATGTATATGACAAGGCCCGCTCGTTTTCCGTTTTGCCGTATTGCGGCCGTTACGGTCGGACATTATGAGTAATCCTTTACTCATCGGGCCCGAGAAAGGGGGCTCGCGCCCCTCGGACTGTTCTATATTTACTGCACTCCCTTTGATCAGGAGGTTCCCCGCTTATGGAGCGAAACCGGTATGATGATCTGGTTGGAAGTACCGGTATTTTCACCCTTCATCAGTTTGAGCAGGGTCTGCGCGGAACGTTTTCCCATTCTGTCCGTATTCTGCGTCACCGTTGTGATCGGGGGATCGCAGAACTCGGAAAGCGATATATCATCGAATCCGACCAGCTTTACCTGACCGGGAACTTTTATTCCGTGTTCAAGAAGCGCGTGGAGCGCGCCAAGGGCAATGATATCGTTGCTGGCAAAAACACCGTCGAACTCCAGCCCGGAATCCAGAACCTCACACATCTTTTTCTTTGCGCTTGCATAATCCACGTTGAAGTTTACCTGAAGCTCCTCGTAAACTGGAATCCCGTATTTTTCCTGCGCCTTTTTGTAACCCGCATAGCGCTGCCTCACCGGAGAAAGCCAGCGGTAATCCCGCAGCATCATTATTCTGCTACAGCCCTCCCGAATCAGCTCCTCGGTTGCCAGAAAGCCGCCCAGCACATTGTCGGACTGCACCATCAGGGAAGCGTTGCCCGGACTGCGGTCAATATAGACGACCGGTATATGGTATTCCGCGCTCAGCGTGCGAACCTCGGATTTGCCGGAAATGTAGATAATCCCGTCCACACTTTTGGAGATGAGGTTTTCAATATGCATATTCTCCATTTCTTCATCTTCATTGGAGTCGCACACAAAAACCGAGTAATGATGCGGAACCATGTAATTTTCAATGGAACGCACAATTTTTGCGAAGAACTCGTTCGTAATATCCGGAACAATTACGCCGATGCTCTGACTTTTATTCGTTCTGAGGCTTTTTGCGTTCATATTCAGTTTGTAACCGTACTGCCTGACGATATCGAGAACCCGCTTTTCGGTTTCCTCCGAATAACGCCCGTTCCGGTTCAGCACTCTGGATACCGTTGCAACGGATACCCCGGAAAGCCGCGCGACATCAATCATCGATAGTTTTTTCTGATCCATTCAAATAGCCTCGCTGAAAAGTTGGGTAATCGTTTACCTCATGGCAACATTATAAACGTGCTTGTAGAAAATGTCAATATTCAATCGCTACCTATTTGTTTTTTAGTGTAACGCACAAATCCGCGCAGATTCTTTTGTGAAGATTAACAAGGTTCCCCCGACTTCTGCCCGAGAAAATCCGTCAGAACCTTTACATACTCTTCCGGCCTTTCCTTTTGCGCCCAGTGCCTGCAGCCTTTCATTATATGTACGCGGCAGTCCGGGATGACCTTTGCGGCGGCAAGGACAAACCGTACCGGCACGCCGGAGTCTTTTTCGCCGTTTACCAGCAGAACCGGCATGTTCAGCTCGCTTAAATGCGGCGTCAGCTCCGTCGTTATTTTTGCCTTCCCCATTTCATAGCACTGAAAAGACGCAAACGGCTTCCCGCAGTCCGGCTCGTGAATCAGCTGAAAAAGGGAGTCGACCAGTTCATCGGTAATTTTCTTTTTGTCCCCGAAGAGGACGGATTCCAGTTCCCATTTCAACAGCTTTTTGCTTTTCCGTACCCAGTCATAGGATTTCAGGTTCAGCGGGGAACGAACAAACCAGCGGCAAAGAGAATGAAACGGCATCCGTTCACACAGCCCCATGGTGTCTGTCAGAATCAGCCTGCTTACCGTCTGCGGATATTTCAGCGAAAAGCCAATGCATACTCCCCCTCCCATGGAAAGGCCGGCAAGGGCGGTTCGTTCAATGCCGAGCTGCTCAAGGACACTGTGTAAAAGCTCCACGTACAGCGGGATGGAGTATTCGATATCTGGCCTGCCGCTTTCGCCGTAGCCAAGCAGGTCCACCGCGTACAGGTCATAGCGCGAACTCATGAGGTTTATAACCTCTTTCCAGGACATCATCGCACTGTCTATGCCGCCGCCATGCAGAAATACAATTTTTTCATCTGTATCTCCCCGCCTGTGATAAACCGTAACAGGATAGGATTGATATTGGAGTCTGATCTTTTCCGTAACGATCACCGCCATATTGATCGCCCGGATTCCTCCGGGTTTAATAGTAATGTAAAAACCACGCCTTGGAATAAACGGCGTTAAAGGACGGGTCATCCTTGTCTTTCATGATGTAATACACGCCGGTAAGCTGTTTATAATAGTGCCGGTTCCAGTAGAACAGGTCGGCCAGCGCTAAAGCGGTTGCCGCCGCATATCCTGCCCAACTGAGGTGGAAGAACAGTAAAATGCTGATCCAAAGCACCGCGGCGGACATGCCGACCATAACGAGGTACAAAGTGGCCTCGGCGCCTTGGAAAATCTTCCGAAACGTTTTCCGCTTGTTTATTTTTTCGGAACCCTGCCCGTCCAT
The DNA here is from genome assembly GCA_036260545.1 of Caproiciproducens sp. Taxonomy (GTDB): domain Bacteria; phylum Bacillota; class Clostridia; order Oscillospirales; family Acutalibacteraceae; genus DATAML01. The sequence goes on along the minus strand of DATAML010000096.1, from coordinate 20,481 downwards.
AACAAGAACCGTTCCTGCATTCTTCCTCAATGTCTTGTAAAAAACTCCCTGCAGCACATCCTTGTCGATCTGGTTCTGGTCAAAAAGATAAAGCTGGGAAATCGTGCGGCAGGTAATCCAGTAAACCTCCTTATACACGCGGTATCTTGCAATTACCCGCGTCAGCATGCAGCCCAGAACAAACAGTACAAACAAGGCTGCCGCCTTTGCGGAGAAACCCATCTTTAGGTCGATGATCGCCGGGATTGCAAAGCTGATGACCGCTATGTAGAAAGCGATTGTCTGATCGCGCTTTGTCTGCTGGGCGGTCAGTTCGGTTACGCAGTTGTTATACGTGTTCTGAAGATGAAAGTCTTTGTCCTTGCTGTACATTTCGGACTGTACATTGAAATCCAGATACTTAGGCATTTCCCCGTCTCCTTTGGTTTAATCGCGATAAGGGATTTCCGGTATTTCGCGCAGCACCGTCTGCCGCAGGTACTCGTAATTTTCCCGGCTGTTGGCGCCGATAATCGGTATGGGTCGGTTAAACACGGTTTTCTCCATTCCCACGGTTCCCACATAGCCGCCCGCTTCCCGAATAATAATTTCCGAAGCGGCGAAGTCCCACGGGAACAAACGAATTTCAAAATATAAGTCTACGCGCCCGCAGGCAAGGGAAGCCAGTTCAATTGCTGCGGAACCGAAGCGGCGGAAATCGTCGCACCGGCCGTACATCTTTTCCAGTATATTCTGACAGGGCTTTGCCAAATCCTTGTTATACAGACTGAATGCGGTACAAAAAAGGGAGTGTTCCAGATTACGGTCGGAAACATGAATGGGATTTCCGTTCAGAAAAGCACCTCTGCCTTTTTCCGCCCAGAACATTTCGTCCCGGTACGGGTTATAGACCACACCGAGCACCGGTTCCCCTCTTTTCACAAGCGCGACTGAAATGCAGCTGCATCCGAGGTCGCGGATAAAATTTGCCGTACCGTCTATGGGATCCACAACCCACAGATTTTCTTTTTGGTAATCCTGCTGATTGCTTTCTTCTCCGTAAAACCCGCAGTCATCCATCAGCGAAAGCAGTTTTTCTTTCAGGTACTTCTGAACCGCGATATCCGCCGACGTTACATTGTTCGAAACAGTGCCCTTGCACTCCACCGTAAAATCCCGTTCTTTCATAAAACGGCTGCTTTCGCGCACAATGTCAATTACGTTTTCAATCATAATTCCTGTCCTTTACTTTTCTATTTCTTTTGCCGTAGTCGAAGCATCTCCTGAATCAGATTACTTCATTTCCATCATCATACCACAATTTCCCTTAAACTCAACTGCTTTCCTCACGGCAGCATAAGAGATTTTCCCTAATGACGAATTGAAAGACTTTCTGGGCGTCATTGACGAAAACCGCTTTTCTTATGTGTCTTGCCGCCTGCTTTTATGTGAGCCCGGATACAGTGAATCACGCGAAGGAACAGCAGGCATATTCCCATTCCCGCCAGACCACTCAGAAAGTCAAGAATAATATCCGTTACGCTGCTTGTCCTCCCGGAATAAATTTGTATATATTCATCAATAACCGGGATCACCAATAACGTAAACAGCTGGGGAAAAAAATATCTCCTTAAACTTTTTACGTAAATATGCATGGTAACCGACAGAATACTTCCGAACAAAAAGTATTCTATAAAATGTGCCAGTTTCCGTAGAAAGCCTTCTGAGATCGATATGGAAATCCCCGCATTTGCAAAAAAAGCTTTCATATATTCCAGTACAAGCGTGCTCTGGCGGAAGGACTGCTGCTTCTGATAAACCGAATTGCTGAAAAGGTACAGCGCAAACAGGACGGTAAACAAAGTCCAGATTATTTTTGCTTTGTTATGTTTTACCATTATTAAAATATCACTTTCTGAAAATTTCCCCTACAGAGGAAAAGAAACGTGTTGACGTTGAACGTGCGCAGCAGGCCACTTATACAGTCCGTCGCGCAGAGCATCACACCGTATGCGCCGGGTACTGCCGCGACGCCAGCCTGGTAATGCAGAAGCTGAAAACGAATATTGCGGCGCTGAAGGGGTAATTCAATAACAGCAGGGGAAAGAGGGATAAGTCCTTCTTTCCCCTGCTTATATACGCACCACAGATAAAATTGATTGCGCGCTGAGGTAATCACCATTTTTAATCGAATTGTTCAACAATAGCGCGCAGTTTTAAAATTCAGCAGGAATATATTAATTAACTGTGTTTCCCGTAACAAATATGTTTTCCTGGTTTAAGTTTGCCTGATTCCTCTTTTTGGCGTAAAATGTCTGCTGCAATTCCTGATGTAATCTGCTTGTTCAGTTCTTCCGGGAAAGGGGAATATTTATTGCATGAACGCAGTCGCTTCAACATGGCCCAACGAAATTTCAAGGTAATGTTCAGTATGCTCCCCGACCGAACAGCACCGCAGGGACCGTCTTAAAAATGATCTTAAAATCCGTCCGCAAACTGCGTTCGCTTATATATTTCAGGTCAAGCTGCACCCAGTCAGCAAAGCTCAAATTGCTTCTGCCGCTGATCTGCCAGTAGCAGGTCAGGCCCGGTTTCACCAGCAGGCGCTGCATCTGATAAGGCGTATACTGCTCCACCTCGTTTAGAAGCGGGGGACGCGGACCGACGATAGACATATCCCCCATAATAATATTAATTAGCTGGGGCAGCTCATCAATACTATTTCTCCGGATGATACGTCCCACTCTTGTGGTTCTGGGATCATTTGTAATTTTAAACACGGGTCCGTCCTTTTCATTCAAGTCCTGAAGATCCCTGAGCTTTTCATCTGCATCTTCACACATGCTTCTGAATTTATACATTTTGAATATTTTTCCATTTTTTCCTGCGCGCGGCTGTGAATAGATCACCGTTCCTCTGGAATCAAGTTTTATCGAAAGAGCGGTAAGTAAAAGCAGCGGCAATAATGCGATAACCGCCAGGACGGATAGAACGATATCCGAGAAACGCTTAAAGAACAGATAAGCAGGCCTCTCCCCTGTTCTTGATTTCAGCAGCATATATGTTTGCGCTGCAGGCCTGTAATCAGTATAAGAGCTTATGTCTTCTTCATCATAGGCTACGCTGTCCAAACGCATAAACATCTTACTTCCTTTACAGCAAATTCCAAACATAGATTAACCTGAATTGTAAATACGGCTAAATAAAACACCAATTATACCGATATAAAATTGAAATAAAAATGCAATATACGGTCGAATTGTAGAACTATTTAAAATTTCATATAGAATTATAGTATCACAATTTGCACAATTAATTAATGCTCTAAAAGCATTAATTGACAATATTATGTATATTTTTATATTGTATTTTACCGGAAGCATTTTTATGCGGCAGAATTCGCGAATTAATCTATTTATTCTTATAATTAAATAAATAAATTTTTGTATTTATCCAAAATGCTTTTCGCCGATTCTGCTAAAAGTCATCAGTTTTAGTGGTTTAACCGCAGAAATTCTTATTTTTTGTTGAAAGTAAAAAAGCATAGGTATATAATCAATTAGAAATTTAAAATATTCGGGGTTAAAAGATGGACATTTCAGTCAAAGATTTTTTTAAACTATTGGTCAAAAATTTGATTTTTATCCTCATTTGCGCAGTCGTCGGTCTAGCCTGCGCTTTTTCAATTTTTAAATTCTTAGTAAAACCTACTTATATTTCTTCCGTAAAACTGTATGTTTATGCAAAAGACACCACGTCAAACACGCAATACAACAACTTGAACGACCTGAACTATGCGCAAAAGGTCGTAAATACCTACATCGAAATGCTTCGGACTGACAGCTTTTATAAGTCGGTCAAAGACAGTTCCAAAGTGGACTACTCCATTGACGAATTGAAAAAAATGATCCAGTTCACTATTTTGAACGATACCGAGGTTTTCCAGGTTTCGGTTTCATCGCATAACCCGGAGGAAGCAAAAGAAATCGCCGATACCATTACGGAGCTGGCGCCGAAAACAATCAGCTCCATCAAGGAATCGGCACTGCTCAAGGTTGTAGATTCCGCGTCCTTCCCAACCAACGCGTCTTCTCCGAATGTTTCTCTAAACAGTATTATCGGCTTTCTTCTGGGAGTGATCGCTTCCATGATTTATATCGTGCTTAAGGAAATGCTGGATGTCCGCATTAAGCAGGAAGACGACCTGACCGCAAGGTACAACATACCGATACTCGGCACGATTCCCGCATTTGAAACCCGCAGTACCAAAGCTGACAATTCCCGCGAAAGGGGTTCCGTAAATGGATAAACACTATATGAAACCGATGTCGTTCGTTTTGGACAGCAATATGGATTCCGACCTGAAATTCAAGGTTACGGAATCCTACAAGGTTGTCCGTACCAATATCGCCTTTTCCCTTTTGAAGGAAGAATGCAAAAAAATCGTTATCTCCAGTTCCCTCTCCGGGGAAGGTAAAACTACAACTTCGGTGAATGTAGCCATTTCACTGGCACAGATGGACACAAAGGTGCTTTTGATCGATGCCGATCTTCGCAAACCCAAAGTCAGTCATTTTTTCAATTTCAGCAACACTCCCGGCCTCACCAATTATCTGGGTAATATGAGTGAAATCTCAAAAATGATACATCCGACCAAATATGACAATCTTTCCGTTATCTGCGCAGGGATAATCGTTCCAAACCCTTCGGAGCTTCTGGCGAGCGACCGGATGGCGGATTTCTTGAAAGAGATGGAAACCCGCTTTGACTATATCGTAATTGACACGCCGCCTCTGAACGTGGTGGTGGACGCTCTGCCGCTCATCAAGCTTTCAGACGGTGTAATCCTTGTGGTACGCGAGGGTTCTTCCACCTACCCGGAACTGAACCGCACAATCAAAGGCCTGGAAATGGTTAATGCGAAAATACTGGGTTTTATTTTAAATGGTTCCAAAGTACGGCAAAAGGGCAGTTACCGATACCGTTATGAAAAATATGGATACTGACGAAAAATTTATAGATATACATACTCATATCCTCCCCGGCCTAGACGACGGTTCCCCTGACACGGAAACCTCGTTTCAGATGCTTTCGCGCTTAAAAGCGCAGAATGTCGGCACAGTTGTTCTAACCCCGCATTTTTACACCGACCGGGAAACAATGCTTGATTTTTTAGATCGAAGAGATGCTGCGCTGCGTGCGCTTGAACCGATTGCCCGGCAGCTGGATGTGGGGCTGGTCAACGGATGCGAAATGTACTTCAGCGATTATGTTTTTAATAATGAGGACCTTTCCCCGGTGTGCATCAATTCTGGGAAGTATCTTCTTACGGAGCTTCCGTTCTCGTGCCGGTTTTCCGATTCATCCATCAATAAAATCGCCCGTCTGATCGCAGATTTCAGCGTTATCCCGATACTTGCCCACATCGAGCGCTACGCGCCTCTGATGAAAGACCGGAAATGTCTGGAATACCTGTTGGGAATGGGATGTCTTGCCCAGATCAATCTGGATGCGCTGCGGGACGGATTCCTGCAGCGGAAGGCTCTCCTCGGCTACATTGAAGACAATCTGGTTCATGTTGTGGGCACGGACTGTCATAACATGAGTTCCCGTGCTCCGTACTACACGGATGGGATACGGGTCATCGAGAAGAAATCCGGGGCGGAAACGGTGAAAATCCTTCAGACCAACGCGCTTCAGATCATCCGCAATCAATAAAGCTCTTTGCGAGGGGATTCCTTCGCAAAGAGCTTTATTTTTTTCGGCAGAGCCGATATCGTATTTTACCCAATAAGAACCTTATTGATTGATGCGCTTCAGCATCAGACGGTAAACCGCGATCAATACACACAGCACAACCGTAAGAAGGAGCGCATACTCCAGAAACATAAATGCAAAACCATTGAGATAACAGACGGAAAATTCATACAGCGATTTACTGATCAGCGAAATATTCCTTACCTTGCCGGAAATCAGAAATATGGAAGGAAGAACCGTCAGCATCAGTATGGAGCCGGAAACCGAATAAATATACATTCTTACAGCGCGGTGCCGCCAGCGGTTGAGCAGAATGAGCAGCAACGCGGTCAGTAACGTTAAGGCCCCAAGCAGCACTTCTGCGTAAAGCGCCGGTTTTTGCAGCATTTGCAGCATTTTCGCCAGCTGCTTTGCGTAAGGAATGCTGACCGTCTGAATATAGGTATCCGCGCAGGTTTTTGCCAGCAGCTTCAACGCTTTTTCCGTTTCCGGAGTAATTGCAATATTTCTGCTTTTTACGTTTTCTATCAGTTTATTATTCAGCTTCTGCTCAAAATCATCCGCTGCCGCATTTTCATTTGCCGCACCGTATAATACAGTCAGCGATTTATTTACTTTAAGCTGAACGTCATTGATATCTATAACCGATTTAAAAAAAGTCTCGTCAAATCCGCTGGCGGAGCCGTAGGAAACAAACTGTTCCTCCGCTTCTGCGGTCGAATTCTCATAATAACGGCTGTTGACCAGCTGCGTACGTATGTAATCCGGATTGAATACGGTATTCTGCACCACAAGAACGGTGCAAAACAAAAACAATAAGAAAGAAAGAAGAAAGGAAAGGATGAAATTTCCGATTCCTTTCCACTTGTGACTGCCGTTTTTCGCCATTCGTTATCTCATCCCTGCTTGTCAATTATAGGTCCCGATACAAATTGCGCATACACATAATATCGCTGCGGCGTAAGGCCGATACAATCAAACGGATAGCATGTGTACAGGATCAGATTCTCGCTCTCGTCTGAAAGATCATAAGCCGTTTTATCCGACGCGGGTTTAACCTGCGATTTCGTAATCCGGTATTCATATTTTCCGTAATTGGTCTCAATCTCAATGCTGTCGCCGATTTTGGCGCTGCCCAGCATATGAAAATAAGTATGATTATGGCCGGCAATCAGTATCGTCCTGCCATAACCAGGAATAAAGCTTCCGTTGTACAGCCCCACGCCGTTCTTCAATTCCTGTGTGCCGTCGCCGAAGTAAAGGTCGGCTTTTACGGAAGCAGAGGAAATAATCAGGCGGCCGAATTTCGTGCCGTATTCAGGAAATGTAATCTGGCTCTTCTTAACTGTTTTTGCGTTCGTTTCCGGCGCAGAAGTAAAGATGTTGCCCATCTGCTTGTCCGGCTGATGATTGTTGCTGAAAAAGACCAGATCAGCGGCGGAAGCGGCAGTACCCAGCACCGGCAAAAGAGCAAGGTACAAAAGCAAATAGCCGATCGTGAAAAACAGTATGGGAAACAGTATAAAAGCCTTCTTATGGCTATTGCCCGGCTTCATCAGCACTCGTACTCCAACAGCCTGTTTTTGATAATGAGATACCCGCAAATACCTGCCGTGCCGGTCAGAAACAGTACCGCGGGAAGCGGGTTCAGGCTGCCCGCCTGCATTCCGGTGGTCTTAATCGGATTTCCGTCCGCAAAGACGATTTTACCGTTGGAGCCGGCAATCTGTACGTTCTTATCGCTGCCGACTGTGAGCTTAAGGTCTATATTATTGGCCGCAGCCTGAGCTGCCGCAAGAATTTGCCGTTTTGTATTGCTGTCTATTTTTGACAGGTCGGTAATTCCCGCCGCCTTGATCTCGCTCTTTGCGGCGTTAATCTGGGCAAGAATATAGCTGGCCTGCGCATCGGTAATCGTGTGGGAAGCAAAATAATTTTCTGCCTGATTGATATAGCTTGCTGGAACAGCAACCGTAGTTCCGTTGACTACGATACCGGAACGCAGCGCGGAAATCACCGCGGCCGAGTTATCCGCGGCCGAAACCGGAACCGTTACGATACATACCAGCAGCAGGGCGAAAAGGGAAACGAGTGCCTTTTTCATTTTGATACCTCCAAATACAAGCCGTTCAACATAACTGCAATTATATTCAGTATAACGTCTTTTTTATTTTATTTAATCAGAAATTCTAATTTTCCCTATGAAATTTCATATTTTTCATAAATCATCTTTTGCGAATTCTGAGAAAACTCCGGAATATCCAAGCGGCGGTCTGGACGTATCGTCCAAACCGCCGTCTGCAGCATCCATAAAGGGATGTTTATTTTACAATCGTGCCTACTGTGCGCGGTGCTTTCTCACCGTTTACATAGAAGCCCGTGCTCTGGCCTGCCTTGCCTACCGCGGTAGCCTTGAAGTAATAATGATTCCCCTTGGAACCGTTTGCAGTTACCTTGAATACGGAATTGTTTGCAGCGGTAAAGGACGGTTTGGAGGAAGCGGTTACCATAAACTGATAGGCAGCTCCGGCTTTTACCTTCAATGTTTTGCCTGTGTCAACACGAACCGAGGCAACAGCAGGCACCTGCTTCGGCAGAAGCACATACTCGGAGCAATGGTCAATTACAACGCTTACGTATCCGGAATTATCAACTTTATAGGCGGAATTGTCCAGCAATTCGATCTGCTTTGTATCGGAATTGTAGTAATACAGATACACGGTCTCGCCTGCGGTAAAGCCCTGGTCCACAACAAACATTTTAACGGTCGCGGGAGCCGGGAGCTGGCCATTATTGCCGAAAGTAACCAGAAGACCTTTGCCTGCCGCCGAAACGGCTTTGTTGACACCGGCATCCGCTGTTACGCTCTTCACGTTGAGCGCAAGGTCAAGGTCTTTTATCGTTTCGGTGGATTTTGCCATGTCAGCGCCCTTGAAGGTCCAGCTGTAGAGAGGAAGGTTAGAAGAACTGTCCTTAACTGTAAGCGTAAGATCCTTCTGCGTTTGCTTCAGGTTCTCCAGAACAGACTTACCCATGTTGATGGATACATCAACGTTTGCGTTGGTGTTGTTCGCAATCTGAGACGGTACGCTCATCGTTACGGCAACTGTTTTTACCCCGGCGTTGCTCAGCTGGCTTGTAACCTGCTCCGCAGGAGCGGCAATGGCAACCGTCACAGGATTCTGCGCTGTAGCGGAAACAACAGCCGCAGCCGCTTCCGTCGGAACGGTCGCGCTGAGCGACGCGCTGGTACCGGATACTGCGGGAGTCTCGGTTACCGGCGCAACAGTACCCGCCGTGCCACCGGTAGCATTCGTAGTTGTGGTAACCTGAGCCGAAGGAGCCGGCGTTGAAGAAGTTGAACTGCTGGAACTGGAACTGGAGCTGCTGGAATTTCCGGATTTTACCAGGCTCGGAATCTTAATTTTAGTTGTTGTCTTGCCGTCTTTTTCAACAACAATAATGTTGGTTCCATCCGTGGAAAAAATCTGCCCGTTGGGAGCAGCGTCCACAAACAAATTAAGAATCGCTTTTTGGGAAGAAGAAAGCAAACCGGTCAGATTCATGTCGGTCTTACCGGCTGAAATTGCATCTCTTGCATAGCTTTGCACGGTTGTAATTGCGTTTTCAATCTTGAAAGCCTGATCCGCAGTAAGTGTCTGCTTACTTAAATAAGCCTCGGCCTGTGTCAGCGTAGTTTTGTCAAGCGAGTATGTATAATCTCCTACAACAAAGCTGCTGTTTTCCAAAGCGGATTTGACTTCTGCAGTATAATCAGTATCCGCAGCAAACGCGACTACGGAAGCTGTTACGATCAATGCAAACACACAAATTAACGATATTATTTTTTTCATTGATTTTCTACCCCCTTTTTGTCTATTATATCATCCTGTAAGAAAAATGGAATCATTTTTTTGAAAATTTTTACATAATAATCCAGAAAATTACTTATACTCTCTTAATTATAAAATTTCTGAACCCTTAAATGCATATTTTATGACAGATTTTATCTGTCTGGATTGCCGCGGCGTATCGGGTCATGCCTTATAAGATGCCGAAACATCCCATACTAAACCTTTGTAAAGAGGATCGTGCACTTCCCGCCGATAGTATAGGCGCCCATACCGGCAGGTACAAAAACACTGTCACCCTTGCGCAGCAAAAGCCGGGTTCCGTCTTTGCACACAAGCTCTGCCTCACCGGAAAGGCACAGCAGGGAGTGGAAGCTGCTTAAGTCCGCGGTTAAACCGGCCTTTCCCTCAATTTCCATACGCGAAACGGTAAAATACTCACAGGAAGCAAGCAGGGTGCTTCTGTAACCGTCAAAGTGCTCCGTTGCGCCCTGTGGCTTTGACGAACGCTGGGGCCGTTCCAGTCTGGTAACGTCCAGCGCCTTCTGGATATGCAGCTCGCGCGGTTTTCCGTCCTTGCCGGTTCTTCCGTAATCGTAAATCCGATAAGTTGTATTGGAGCTCTGCTGGATTTCAGCGATCAGAATTCCCGCGCCAATGGCGTGAAGCGTGCCGGAATCGATAAAAAACACGTCACCTTGATGTACGGGCACTTCGTTGAGCACCTCAAGCAGCGTATTGTTCTGAATTCTCTCCCTGAATTCCTCTTTGGAAATGGCTTGTTTAAAACCGTAATACAGGCTTGCGCCCGGCTCGTTTTCCACAACATACCACATCTCGGTTTTGCCGTACTCACCCTCGTTTTTCAGTGCGTAGGCGTTATCCGGGTGCACCTGCACGGAAAGCCGGTCCTGCGCGTCAATCAGCTTGACCAGAACCGGAAACTGCCCGAATCTATTGCAGTCCGTACCAAGCACCTTTCCACCCTCGCGGTCAATATATTCTTTCAGGGTCATCCCTTTGAACTCACCCTCCGCAATCACAGAGGGGCCGTCCTTGTGGCAGGAAAGCATCCAGCTTTCGGCCAGCTTGGAATCACCGCTTACCTGGTTGAATTCCGTTCTCAGCTTTGTGCCGCCCCACAGATAGTCCTTACAGGGCGCAGACAGTTTTAATGGACTCATTTTACACACTCCTTTTCCTTTTTTATCTTACTCTGAATAAACGCCAGCCGCAAGACTTCCGTCGTAAATCAGCCTTAAAATGGTTTGAGCCGGCCGGGTTGCCCCGGTCGACTCAATGGAAGAAAGAGTGTTGGGTGAGAATCAGGCAAAGAAAGAGAAATTAATCAAACGGATTCTCGTTCTTATACGGCATTGATTTGGGCTGGTTGAAGGCGATATCCTCCACGCCGAGATAATCGAACAGCGTATAAAGCGCCCTGCCGACATGACCGAACGCAACGGAACCGTGGTGGGGATAACGTTTCGTAATGAGGACATAGCGGTAAAAGCGCTTCATTTCCGGAATCGCAAAGATTCCGATGCCGCCGAACGAGCGGGTTCCCGCAGGCAGCACCTCGCCCTGCGCAATATAGGCGTGAAGCGTCGTATCCGCCGCGCTTTGCAGACGGAAGAACGTAATATCGCCGGGTGCGATATCCCCTTCCAGCGTGCCTCTTGTAAAGTCCGGCGTACCGCCATTTTCAAGAAGCCGATTCTGGATCAGCTGATATTTTACCGCGCCCTTGGAAAGCTTGCAGAGCGGAGTGTTGCCGCAGTGGAATCCCATGAATGTATCCTGCAGCGTATAGCTGTATTTGCCCTTGATCTCCTGCTCGTAAAGGTCGGCAGGTACGGAATTGTTAATGTCGAGGAGGGTGACCGCGTCGTTCGTAACGCAGGCGCCGATGTACTCGCTCAGCGCGCCGTAGATATCCACTTCGCAGGCGACCGGGATTCCCCTTGCCGCCAGTCTGCTGTTCACGTAGCAGGGTTCAAACCCAAATTCCTTCGGGAATGCCGGCCAGCATTTATCCGCGAAAGCGACGAATTCCCTGCAGCCCCGGTTCTGTTCCGCCCAATCCAGCAGCGTCAGTTCAAACTGCGCCATGCGGGGCAGCAGATCGGGATACTGGTTTCCGATGCCGAGCTCCTGCGCCATATCGTCGGCAATCTCCTTAATACGGGAATCACCCGCGTGTGCTTTATAGGAAACAAGCAGGTCCAGCTCCGAGTTTTCCTGAACCTCCACTCCGAGGTCATAAAGAGCCTTGATCGGTGCGTTGCAGGCGAAGAAGTCCTGCGGACGCGGGCCGAACGTAATGATCTTGAGCGAGCTCAGGCCGATGATCGCACGGGCCACCGGAACAAAGTCCGCGATCATATCCGCGATATCGTCCGCAGTTCCGACCGGGTAAGCCGGAATAATTGCTTTCAATTTGCGCAGCCCGAGGTTGTAGGAGCAGTTCAGCATACCGCAGTAAGCGTCTCCGCGGCCATTGATCAGGTTGTCGCCGCTTTCCTCGGCGGCGGCAGCGTACATCACCGGGCCGGTGAATTCCCTGGCGATCAGCGTTTCCGGCGTTTCCGGGCCGAAGTTGCCCAAAAACACGACCAGCGCGTTGCAGCCGGCGTCCTTCGCTTCGGCCACGGCCTTTATCATATCGGTTTCATTCTCGACCGTAGTCAGGCATTCGTAAATGGAGCCGCCTTTTTTTGTATAGCTTTCAACAATCGCCTTTCGCCTCTGCTCCGAAAGGGAAATAATGAAGCAGTCGCGGCTGACAGAGATAATACCGAGCTTTACGGAAGGGATATTGCTTTTCATTTGATGTTCCTCCTTTGGTTTTACTGCGGGTCATAGCTCCATTTAAGAGCGTCGTAATAACGTATATATTTACTGTACTGTTTTGCGTAAACCGGTACGTTTTCGCTGCTGGGACGCGTTTCGCTTTCCGGTGCGATCAGCTTGACCGTATCGGTCAGGCTGCTCCATACCCCGGCGGTGACCCCGGCAACCAGCGCGGCTCCGAAGGAACCTCCCTCCGCGCTGCCGAATACCGTGCGAACCGGCAAATTGAATACATCGGCGAAAATCTGCCGCCAGACCGCGCTGTTCGCGCCGCCGCCCGCCAGAACGATTTCGTCCGATTTTACGTCGGGGTTTACGCTCATAATGAGGTCATAAACCTGTTTCAGGGAAAAGGCTACGCCTTCCATAACCGCACGGGCAAAATGTCCCTTGCCGTGTCTTGCGGTGATTCCCAGAAACGCGCCCGTCGCGGACGGGTCGTTGACCGGTGCACGTTCCCCGGTAAGGTACGGCAGGAAAATCAGCCCTTCCGCTCCCGGCAGGGTCTCCTTTGCCTGTTGATCCAGCAGGTAAAAAGCGCTCTTTCCTAATTCTTTTCCTTGCGCGGCTTCATATTGCCCCAGCGCATTGCGGAACCACTGGTAGGAACCCGCGGCAGAAAGGGTAACGCCCATCGCGTGGTATGTGCCCGGCGCATTGTTGCAGGAAACCTGCAGCAAACCGTTCGGGTTGACCATATAGTTGGGCAGCCCCATGGCCACAACGCCGCTCGTTCCGAGCGTAATTCCCACGCGTCCCGGCTTGATCAGGCCAAGCCCGGTGGTCGAAATGACCGCGTCGCCGCCGCCGCCGGAAATCACGGTGCCCTCGGGCGTTCCGGTCAGTTCGGCCGCGAAACGGCTTACCCTGCCGGCCTCTGCTGTGGATTCCACGACCCGCGGGAACAGGCTCATGCGCAGTCCGATTTTTTCAATCAATTCAGAAGCCCATCTGCGTTCCTTTACATTGAACAGCCCGGTTCCGGAAGCGTCGGAAACTTCTGTTATGTACTCGCCGGAAAGACGGAACCGGATGTAATCCTTCGGATTCAGGATAACCTGAGTCCGGTTATAATTCTCCGGCTCGTTTTCCTTCATCCAGAGAATTTTTCCGCCGGTAAAGCCGGTCAGCATACGGTTATTGGTAAAGCCGAGCAGGGCTTCCAGCCCGCCGGCCAGTTCGGTGATTTCTTCGCACTGTTTGCCTGTGCGCTGGTCGTTCCACAGAATCGCGTTGCGTACAACCTTTTGTTCCGCATCCAGAGGCACCATCCCGTGCATCTGGCCCGAAAGCCCGATTGCGCAGATTTCCCGGCCTTCCAGCTTTTCCTTGACTTTGCGGATACCCTTTACCACGCCCTGCCACCAGTCCTCCGGGTTTTGCTCCGACCAGCCGGGCTTGGGGGCATACAGCGGGTATTCTTCAATCACAGTCGCCAAAATGCGCCCGGTTTCATCCAAAGCAAGAATTTTACAGCCCGAGGTGCCGATATCAAGACCTAAAATACATTTTGAGCTCATTTTATTCCTCCACTGAAAGGTTTTTCCCGGTCAGTCCCACAAACGCACCCTGCTGCCCAAGGTCGGTATCCGGGTGCGCAATGAGCCACTTGTTCTTTGCAAACAGAAGCCCGTCTTCCAAGCGGTCCTGTTTTGTTTCCAGCGGAAGGTTGGTATCGCGGGGAAGAACGACCGCCATGCGGAACCCGCCCTTACCCGCGTTGCACGGGGCGTAATGCAGCGTGGTGGCGTACACTTCCACCATCGTCCCGGCGGGTACAAGGAACGCCTCGATCCGTGAGGTATCATAGGTATAATGATCCGGGTCGATATCCTGCTGGCTGCCGAGAAGAAGGATGGCGTCGGTCCCGGCCACATTGATTTCGGACGACCGGTGATACTCCAGCGCATTCAGCAGAACATTGTGTCCGTTGCAGTAGCCCAGCTCAACCGGCAGGCCGCCGAACTCCCGGTTTTGCAGTTCGCTGAAGATTTCAAGCGACTCAAGCTTGGGTTCTGCCGGAACATAAACCACATCGTCCGGCAGGGGGGTCTCCCCCAAAGCTTTCAATAAATCGGAGCAGTCATATCCCCTGACCACTCTTCCGTATTTTCGGAACGCATCGCCATTCACATTCCAGATTTTCATAACGGTTTCATCACGCTTTCTTGAATTAATATACGTTAAGCCCGCTGTTTCCGTTGGCTTTTCCGCCGGATTTTTCAGCGAAGGATTGCAGCCTGTATGCGCCGAAGCAAGGGAGGTTGCGGGCTTCCGCTGATTTCAGGGGAAGCCCGCACAGCTGCATTTATGAAAGAGGGGGAAGTTATTGATAATTTAAACCTTGGCGTTGCGTTTCTTGGAGAGAACGTCAAAGATTACCGCGGCAAGGAGCACAAGGCCCTTAATGGTCATGGTGACATCGCTGCCGACGCCCATGATGGACATACCGTTGTTCAAAACGCCCATAACCAGAGCACCGATCACAGCGCCCATGATGGTACCTACGCCGCCGGTTGCGGAAGCACCGCCGATGAAGCAGGAAGCGATTGCATCCATTTCAAAGTTGGTGCCTGCGGTCGGGGTGGCCGCCTGAAGGCGTGAGGTAAATACCACGCCGGCAAGTGCCGAAAGGACCGCCATGTTAATGAAAACCAGAAACAGTGCCTTGTTTGTATCGATACCGGAAAGAATGGCCGCTTTTTCATTACCGCCCATTGCATACAGGTATCTGCCCGGAACCGTGTTGCTTGTAAAAACGCTGTATACAATAATCAGGATCAGCATAATGACAAGCAGGACGGGAACGCCCTTGTACATTGCAAGCCAGACAAAGAACAGATTGATAACACCCACGGTCAGAACCATCTGGCCGATAAAAAGCGCCGGCGAGGAAACGTTGAAGCCTTCCTTCTTTTTCTTAACTCGCTTTTTAAATGCAAGGTATATGTAGATTACGGATGCGATAATTCCGAACAGGACCGCGGTGATATTAAACTTACCGGTGCCAACGTTCGGCAGGAATCCGGAACTGATGTAATTGAATTCACTCGGGAACGGCGAAAGCGTCATGCCGTTGAGTACCGCCAGCGTAAGGCCGCGGAAGGTCAGCATGCCGGCCAGCGTAACGATGAATGCGGGAAT
Source organism: Caproiciproducens sp. (assembly GCA_036260545.1). GTDB lineage: Bacteria > Bacillota > Clostridia > Oscillospirales > Acutalibacteraceae > DATAML01. The sequence goes on along the minus strand of DATAML010000096.1, from coordinate 4,897 downwards.
GCGCATGTAAGCAATCCAGAAAGCCTGCCACAGGCCGATTACTACGCCGATCAAAAGGGCGATGACAATGGCAACCCATGTATTCATACCCTTTACCACGATCATTTCGCCGAGCAGCGCGCCGACAAAGGCGACGATGGAGCCGACGCTCAGGTCGATGGAGCCGCTGCTCAGGATACAGAGCAGCATTCCCACGGCAAGCACAATCACGTAGCCGTTCTGCATAATCAGGTTCGTCACGTTCTGTGGGGTCAGCAAAATTCCCTTGGTCAAAATTTGAAACAGCGCCATAATTGCAACCAGAGCAATCAGCATGCCGAACTGCCTGATATTAATTGAGTTTTGTTTTTTAATCTTATCCATGTCACTAAGCTCCTATCCTGTTATTTCTCATGATGCACTGCATGACGCTTTCAGGGCTCGCTTCGGAACGGTCCAGCTCTCCGACAATCTTTCCTTCGTTCATCACGTAAACCCTGTCGCTTACGCCCAGCACCTCGGGAAGCTCCGATGAAATCATAATCACGCATTTTCCCTCTGCTGCCAGCTGATTGATAATGGTGTAGATTTCATATTTCGCCCCGACGTCGATTCCTCTGGTAGGCTCGTCAAGAATCAGCACATCGGGCTCGGTCAGGATCCATTTGCTCAGGACGACCTTCTGCTGATTACCGCCGGAAAGGTTACCCGCCTTCTGGTAGATACCGGAACATTTTATGCCGAGCTTGCCGCGGTATTCCTCAGCTACGCTGATTTCTCTCTCTTCGTCAATCATGCCGCGGCTGCTTACCTTTGACATATCGGATAGCGTAATATTATGGCGAATATCATCGATTAGGACAAGGCCGGCGGTTTTGCGGTCCTCGGTGACATAGGCGATTTTATGGTTAATTGCATCCCTTACGGTCTTGATTTCAATTTCACTGCCATCCTTGAAAACCCTGCCCTGAATATTGCTGCCGTACAGCCTTCCAAACACGCTCATGGCAAGCTCCGTGCGGCCCGCGCCCATAAGGCCCGCAATCCCCACGACCTCGCCCCTGCGCACGTTGATATTGACATGGTCAAGACGGTTTCTTCCGGGGATATCCGGATTTTCCACCGTCCAGTCCTTTACTTCAAACGCAATATCGCCGATGTCCGGTTCGCGCGGCGGGAAACGGTCGGTCATATCGCGTCCGACCATACCTTTTATAATGCGGTCTTCCGTAATTTCATCCTGTCCCGCTATAAGGGTTTCGATGGTGGAGCCGTCGCGAATAACCGTGATCTTATCCGCTACTTTTGCAATTTCGTTTAATTTATGAGAAATAATGATTAAAGTCATTCCATTATTCTTAAGATCAAGCATCAGGTTCAGCAAATTTTCTGAATCCGATTCATTCAGCGAAGCGGTAGGCTCATCCAGAATTAAAAGCTTGGCGTCCTTGGAGAGCGCTTTTGCAATTTCAACCAGCTGCTGCTTGCCGACGCCGATATCTTTAATCAGCGTGTTCGGGTCCTCGTTCAGGCCGACTTTTTTCAGCATTTCGGCTGCGTCCCTGTGGGTCTTATCCCAGTCTACGAATCCGCGCGAAGCACGCTCGTTGCCAATGAAGATGTTTTCCGCTATGGAAAGGTAGGGTATTAACGCCAGTTCCTGATGGATTACGGCGATTCCCTTTGACTCGCTGTCTTTTATCTTTTTAAATTCGCATACTTTTCCTTCATATATAATGTTTCCGGTGTAAGTTCCAAAAGGATAAACGCCGCCCAGAACATTCATAAGGGTTGATTTTCCGGCTCCGTTTTCTCCCACCAGCGCATGAATCGAACCTTTTTCCACCTTAAAGGTAACGTTGTTCAATGCCTTTACTCCTGGAAACTCTTTTACGATGTTTTCCATCTCTAAGATATATTCCGACATAAACTGTCCCCCTTCTTAGAACATAAACAAAAGCCCTGTTTATTTTGATTCAAGCCGGACATTTGAATGTCCGGCTTGAGGGTTGCAGATGGTACAGCTTTTATTTCTTAAGGTCCGCTTCTTTGTAATAACCGGAATCAATCAGAACTTTCTTGTAGTTGTCCTTGGTTACGGCAACCGGGTCGCAGAGGAAGGACGGAACGACTTTTTCACCGTTGTTGTAGGTCTTCGTATCGTTTACTTCCGCGTCTTTGCCCTGAAGAATTGAATCTACCATGCCGACAACCTTGTCAGCCAGAGTTCTGGTATCCTTGAATACGCTCATGGACTGCTCGCCGTTGATCATGGCAACTACGTTCGGCTTGTCGCAATCCTGGCCGGTCAGAATCGGGAAAGGCTTATCCTTGCCGTTGTAGCCGATGTTCTTAAGAGCCGCGACAACGCCGATTGCGAGGGAGTCGTTTGGGGAAAGAACAGCGTCAAGTTTTGTGCCGTTGGCATAGTTTGCAGTCAGCAGGTTATCCATTCTGGCCTGTGCGGTTTCGGATTTCCATGACTGGATGGCGCATTTTTTGAAATCGGTTTGGCCGCTCTTCACAACGAGCTTGCCGCTCTTTATGTAAGGATTGAGGACGTCCATAGCGCCGTTGTTAAAGAATACCGCGTTGTTATCATCCGGGGAACCGGCGAAAATTTCAATATTGAACGGGCCCTTGCCATCTTTTAAGCCGAGTTTGTCCTCCAGGAACTGGCCCTGGATCGTGCCGACCTTGTAGTTGTCGAAGGTCGCATAATAGTCCACGTTCTTGGATTTCATGATCAGACGGTCATAGGCGATAACCTTGATGCCGTTGTCGGCTGCCTGCTGCAGAACATCGGTCAGCGCAGAACCGTCAATGGAAGCGATAACAAGAACCTTGACCTTCTTTGTGATCATGTTTTCAATCTGGGAGACCTGGGTGTTAACATCGTTTTCCGCATACTGGAGCTCAACCTGATAGCCCTTTGCTTCCAGAGCCTTCTTCATGTTGGCGCCATCCTCATTCCAGCGCTGAAGGGATTTTGTCGGCATTGCAACGCCGACAAGTCCACCGGCAGATGCTGCTGAGGCAGGAGCCGCTGCAGATGCAGCCTGAGATTCAGCAGGAGCTGCAGAGGCGGCAGGTGCGGCAGTGGAAGCGGCAGGTGCGGCAGAGCAGCCGAAAGCTGTCAATGATAATGCTGCTGCCAGAACAAATGCTAATAGTTTTTTCATGACAATACACTCCCTAATTTATTTATTTTATCCGCCGAGTTGTTCTCGCCAATTCAGATTCGGATGAGTGCGGTCCCTGACGGTTTTACATTCCGGCGCCAAAGCCGGCACCGGCCGGTGCATATTCTCCGCCAAGTAAAATATCTTCTGAACCGGACAGATACCGACAGATAGTTTGGCAAACTAAATATTCTGCTTGATCTTTACAACGTTATTTGTGTAGTGGAACCCGCCCTTCGGAATAACGCCCTCAATAAAGTAGTTAAACATATATTTAACGGCCTGATAACCCTGTTCAAACGGTTCCTGGCAAATCGTCGCGTCGATGGTTCCGCTTAAAACCGCTTCCCGGGTCGTAGGGATATCGTCGAATGAAATCAGGTACAGCTTTTTGGCAAGCCCGAGCTCTTCCACTGCTCTGCATACGCCCGCCACGCCGGCGGCTGTGATATAGATGCTGTTGACGCTGTGGTAGCGGCTGAGGGATTCTTTCGTAACCTGATACGCAGTTTCGTCATCATCCTGACTTTCCACAACATCCACAATGGAAATATCATATTTGCTTTCCTTTACTTCCTTACAGAAGCCGTGTATGCGCTGATTATGTCCCTGCATTTTAACGGAGCCGGTTACAATCAGCGTTTTCCCTTTTTCCTTTAAGATAAGGGAAAGGATTCCCGCGGCGGTCTTCCCGCCCTTTATGTAATTGCATCCCACATAGAACAGCCGCAAGGTTCCGCGAACATCGGAATTGACGGTTGCAACGGGGATGCCGGAACGGATCAGCTGATTAATTTTATCCGATATCGCCGGTACGTCCACGGTGGTAAGGCAAAGGGCGTCAACTCCTTTGTCAACCAGGCTCTGAATCGCCTCAAGGTGTGTATTGACGTCATAGCCCTTTTGCATAACCAGTTCAAGGGAGAGCCCATAATCGGAAAGTTCTTTCTCCGCGGCCCGCAGACCGGCAATCACATCGTTGAAAAACGGGTTATCCACGCTCGGCAGCAGGCACCCTATTTTAATCGGCTTTTTCCTTGCGGCCAGCGCCTTGCCCGCCCGGTTGGGCTTATACCCCATATCCACGGCGATTTTTTTCACCCGCAGTTCCACTTCGCGGTTCACACCGCCCCGGTTGTTCAGCGCACGATCCACAGTACCCCTGGATACATTTGCTATTTTTGCAATGTCCTTTATTGTAACCGGCATAAATACCTCCGATTCGTGCCCGTGCACTATAATTCGTGGAATTACACAAGCTCCAGAAGCAAAAAAAGCAGCCATTTACACAAATGTTTTTTAGGCACATAACATATAATAATATTTATAATTAAAATAATTTTATGCAATTTGCTTTTGTGCTCGTGCACGAGATTCTGTCTTTAGTATATCTTTGCAATCAAAGAAGTCAATACTTGTTTTCTATTTTCAATAAATCGCATAAATGTTTTTTGATTTATATAGACAGAATACATAAATAATTATGCCAAATTTTCCGTGCATTGTGCACATAGGAATTCAAAATTCCCTCTCCCCATTCTTCGTCATACCGGGAATCGTGTGTAATAAAATCTCTGAATCAGTTTTAAAACGGCTGAAAGGAATCTGAGTTTGACCTACATAAAATACCTTTCGCGTGGCACAATAGCAAAGCAGTTCTCCATCTTTTTTAAAGAGCCATAAAAAGGGCTTGACATTGGTATATGCCTGTGTTATTATTATTAGGCTCTCTAAAC
>DATAML010000039.1:0-3920 GCA_036260545.1 Caproiciproducens sp. | reverse complement strand
GGAGGAAATGTATCTGCAGGGAATGAGTTCTTCTTTGCCGGAGGACGTTCAGCTTGCGTTCTACCGTTCCATCCCCGGGCTGGAAAACGTGGAGATCATGCGTTCCGCCTACGCAATCGAATACGACTGCGTCGACCCGGTACAGATGCAGGCAACGCTGGAATTTACGGAATTTCCCGGCCTTTACGGAGCCGGGCAGTTCAACGGCAGCTCCGGTTACGAGGAAGCCGCCGCGCAGGGTTTAGTTGCAGGAATCAACGCGGCTATGAAGGTGCAGGGTAGAGAGCCGATGGTCCTTGACCGCGCGGGCTCCTACATAGGAACGCTTGTGGACGACCTGATTACAAAAGGCTGTACCGACCCGTACCGCATGATGACTTCCCGCAGCGAATACCGCCTTGTACTTCGTCAGGATAACGCCGATGAGCGGCTTACTCCCACGGGCCGTGAGCTTGGGCTTATTTCAGATGATCGGTGGACGCGCTTTCAGGAGAAGGAGCGGCAGAAAGCGGAGGAAATTGCAAGGGCGGAAAAGACGGTGATTCCGCCGTCCGAGGAGCTGAATGAGCTTCTTGTTTCACATGAAACATCGGAGGTAACAAGCGGTGTGAGGCTTGCCGACCTGATCCGCAGGCCGGAGCTGAACTATGAAATTTTAAAGCCGGTGGACTCCAGCCGTCCCGATCTCCCGGCAGCGATTTTTGAGAATGCGGAGATTGAAATCAAATATCAAGGGTATATTAAAAGGCAGAAAGCACAGATTGCGGAGATGCGACGGCTGGAAGAACGCCGTCTGCCTGCCGATGTGAATTATAAAGAGATTACAGGGCTGCGAACCGAAGCACAGGAAAAGCTGGAAAAGGTAAAGCCGTCCAGTGTTGGTCAGGCTTCCCGTATCTCCGGGGTTAGCCCCGCCGATATTTCCGTACTGCTGATCTGGCTCAGCCGTTATAAGGAGGCATAAGATGGAGGACATAAGGGAACTGCTGGTTTCTTCCGCGCGCGGGTGCGGGCTGGAGGTAACCGCCGCGCAGGCGGAAAGTTTTCAACAGTATATGGAGCTTCTGGTGGAATGGAACGAAAAAATAAATCTGACCGCCATCACGGAGCCGCGTGAGGTCGCGATCAAACACTTTCTGGACAGTATCCTGTTATTAAAGTTTATGGATATTCCGCAGGGCGCGAAGCTGATCGATGTGGGAACCGGCGCGGGGTTTCCCGGCCTTCCGCTAAAAATCATGCGCCCGGATATCAAATTAACTCTCCTCGACGGCCTGAACAAGCGTCTGATCTTTTTGCAGGATGTGCTGGATAAGCTTAAGCTTTCCGCAGAGTTGGTGCACGCGCGTGCGGAGGAAGCCGGGCGGCAGGCAAAATATCGCGGCGCATACGATTTTGCCACGGCGCGCGCAGTTGCACCGCTCAACCTGCTCAGCGAGTACTGCCTGCCGTTCCTGAAGATGGGCGGAGCCTTTGCCGCGATGAAAGGCCCGCAGATTACAGACGAGCTTGATTCCGCGAAGAACGCAATTAAGTTGCTCGGCTGCACACTTGTAAAAGCGGAAGAATTCACTTTGCCCGGCGGCGACGGCCGCAGCCTTGTTCTTATTGCACGTACAAACGCGCTTCCCGCGCTTTATCCCCGCCACGGCGCGAAAATAACGAAAAGCCCGCTTTAAATGCGGGCTTTTGTTTTAGGTATCCAATTCATAAATATAAAGCTTTCTTGTGTCAAAATCTAAGATGGAAATCGTTACGTTATAAGAATACCTTGAAAGGATACTTGTGTCTTTTTCGCTTGGATCTTGTTCAGCAAGCCGGTCTCTTGCATAATAGATTCCGTTCTTTATATTTTTAGGAATCATTTTTGACATTGTTCCTACACTGCGGAATTCATTGCCGTGAATAATGAGGTCAATATCTTTCGGTAAGGGGAGAGAATGCCACTTCCCGGTCTTTCCTGCCTTATCCATAAACTCTTTTACCCCGTCCGCAGTCAGCTGTATTTCAGAATAATACTCACCGTCTCCGTGGAATCCACCGTGATCGTCTTCCTGCTTCAAAATAATGGATTGTTTCGGCAAATCGATTCCGATGCGGTTTTTATCATAGCTATTTTCCGCGTTAATTTTATAAATTCCAAATCCCAACGCAGCAACAATACCGCAGGTGATCAGAATTATGACAGCATTCAGTTTCTTATCAGTCATATCAAATCTCCCATAAGATAGGATTTTATCAAAATTTGTACAGCGCTTTTATTCAGTGCCGTATTTCCATTATACAATCAAGATGCGAAATTGCAATATTTTAAATCTTTTGCGACCGGATAAACAGAACCTGCATGAGCAAGCATATACTATTTCCATAAATAGTGGTTAATAATGGAATATGCCCTACCAAAATCCCTTTGGAATCAGGGAGAATCAATAAAATCCGACACCATCCCATAAAATAAAAAAATTTCGACTTCCATATTTCTACAAAAACCCGCCGTGCTCCATGCTATCCTTAACGTAAAGGACAAGCAGGGGGGCGGCGGATTTGCATATTCTGGGTGAAAAAAACAGAGTTGTACAAATTGAAATTGATTCCATTCAACCAAACCCGGCGCAGCCGCGCCGCAACTTTAACGAACAGGAGCTTTTGGCTCTTTCCCGAAGCATCCGCACCAACGGCCTGCTGCAGCCGATTACCGTTCGGCGCGTGGGCGGAGGCTATGAGCTGATTGCCGGGGAGCGCAGGCTGCGTGCCTGTAAGATTGCAGGGCTGACAACGGTTGCGTGCATCGTGAACGACTGCACGCCGGAAAAAAGCGCTGTGCTTGCCATGACGGAAAACCTGCAGCGGCAGGATTTACAGATATTCGAGGAAGCGGAAGGAATCCGCCGACTGATCGACGAATGGAACGTTACACAGGAAGAAGCGGCGGTACGGCTCGGAAAAAGCCAGTCCACGCTTGCCAATAAAATGCGCCTTCTCAAGCTGACACAGGAGGAGCGTGATAAAATTATTGAAGCTGGTCTTACGGAGCGGCACGCGCGCGCGCTGCTGCGGATTCCGGAGGAAAAGCTACGCAAGAGGATTCTAAACAGAATCATCGAGCTGAACCTGAATGTGAAACAGACGGACGAAATGGTTGAACAGGCGCTTTCCGGCAAGAAAAGGAAGGCTAAGCGAATTTTTATTGTAAAAGACGTCCGGGTGTTTTTAAATACCATCAACCACGCAATCGAAGCAATGAAGCTGAGCGGAATCAACGCGCAGTCACGAAAGAACGAGACAGACGAATATATCGAATGTATTGTCCGCATTCCGAAAAACGCCACTGCAGGGGGCAAAAAACCTGCCTGAAATTAATTACAAGTATTTACTCCTATTCCCTATATCATTTCCCGCAAAGCAGGCCGGACGAAAGTCCGGCCTGCTTTGCGTCTATTGATAGATTCTCTCGACACAAGCTTTTTAATCGAAATTGCTAAAGCAGTTAGCTGCCCTCAGGCCGGGCGGGGCAGGCTAAGCCTGCCCGCAATTTGCACTTAGCTGACGGGGTTGCTTACCCGGGGCGAGGAAAAAGATTACTTCTAGAAAAATACGTGGTCGCCGTAGGCGCGTATGACGCTGAGCGTCCCCGGCGGGAGGGCTCCATCCAATCCCCCTTGCATCCCCCGGGGTATCCTCATAAAATGCGGTTATGTCAATTATCCATAATGTTTTCATTGACGGTTAAGCTATTAGACCTATGCTCCCTGTCTCCCTTGCCAAAGGTAGATGTTATTCGCAGATGACAGAGAGATTCTCCCGCCGCAGCGAAATGAACCCCGCATGATCAAAGATACATTCGACAGTCCACAGAGAGATTTCTTAACTTATTTTGCTAATGTTTCACATGAAACATTAGCAAAAAAGCCTTTATCTTC
>DATAML010000031.1:0-21307 GCA_036260545.1 Caproiciproducens sp. | reverse complement strand
CCGCTCACGATGTCGAAGCCCATGCCGACAAAAATTTCCTTGATGGCGTCAAGCTCAATGCTGAGCGGATGTTTTGCGCCCAGCTCATGATGCTTTCCGGGCAGGGTAACGTCGATTTTTTCCCGTTCAAGCCTTTTGGCGGTTTCTTCCTCTTTTAGCTCGGCGGCGCGTTTCACAAGGTCTGCTTCAATAAACTCACGGATTTCGTTAGCCATCTGGCCGATTTTCGGACGTTCCTCCGCGGAAAGACTGCCCATTTGTTTTAAAATAGAGGTCAGTTCTCCCTTTTTGCCGAGATACTTGATCCGCAGATTTTCAATGATCTGCTGGCCTTTTGCTTCGTTCAGCTCCCGGATTGCGCTTTCACGGATTTTTTCGAGCTGCTGCTTCATAGCATATCATTCCTTTCATTCAAAAACGAAATTAAATTACAAATAAAAAAGCCTCCGTCCCCGCAAAGGGACGAAGGCGAATGCTCCGTGGTACCACCCTAATTTATAACTCATGGGACGTATAACGGTGTCAGCCGTCGCAGCCTACTGAAAGTTCAGCCGCGCCACTCCAAAGGGAACTTCGCCTTTTCTCTCACAAGCGCGTTTTCAGCCGGTGGCGCGCTCTCTCTGAGTGAGGTGAAAGAAGGTTACTTCCTTTTTCATCGTGTTAATCATTACTAAATAATATATCACCATAAATTGAAAAATGCAAGAAAATCATTTAATCCGGGCATCTTCCTGCGGAATCACGGATGATCAGCTCCGGTTTCAGCAGCAATTTGCTGATACTGACCCCGCCGATCAGCTCCTCGAGCATCATAAACGCGCTTTTGCCGATTGCGACCCGGTCCTGCCGGATGGTGGTGAGCGCGGGGGTCAAATGTTGGGCAATGGGGAGATCGTCAAATCCGATTACGCTTACATCCTCGGGAACGCGCTTTCCCAGCCGGTTCAGTTCGGCAATCACGCCGGAAGCAATCAGGTCGCTGGCACATACGATTGCTGTGGCCCCGTTCCGGATAAAAGTGCCCACATGGTCTTTTGCGCAGCCGGGAACATAGTAACCGTTGGCAATCAGCGCGGGCTCAATCGGAACCGAGTACCGTTCCATGCTTTGTGTAAAGGCAAGATACCGTTCATTGGTCACCATACTGTTTTTCGAGCCATTCAGCAGGGCGATCTTTTTATGACCGTTATCCACAAGGTATTTTACCGCTAAATCAATTCCGTTATACCCGTCGGTACCCACATAGCCGACATGTTTGTTTGGAATGTAGTTGTCAAGCAGTACGGTCGGCACCGTAGTTTTATAGAGCTGTTTTATATAATCGTCATGAAGTTCAAAGCCAAGGAGAAAAGCACCGCTGAACCCGTACCGCAGCATAAAGGAATCAAACTTTTCCTGTGTCTGCAGACTGAGGCTGGAAGGAATTACGGTAACATCGCAGTGGCGTCTTGCCGCGCTCAGTTTAAAACCGACAATGATTTCATAGCCGAACTGGTCAATGTTTTCGTATTCCATATTTTCAATCATCAGGCATACTTTGCGGTTGCCCAATTTCTGAACCTTTTTTGAGGAATATCCCATTTCTACGGCGGTATCCAGCACAAGCTGGCGCATTTGCTCGCTGATGTCGCTTGCGCCGTTCAAACCTTTTGAAACCGTGCTTACCGCAATGCCGAGTTTATTTGCAATGTCCTTTATTGTTGCCATGTAATCCCTCGTTTCTGTTTCAAATTCAGTATATACTTTAACGAATACGGTTTTCAAGACTTTTGTAATATTTCATACAGCAGATTTTTTGATTTATTTAAATCTTCAAATTCTATTGACACATAACACAAATAATGATATTATTCAAAATGAATTTCGAAATATTACGAAAACATGAAACAGGATAGCTAAAAATAGAAGATATTCATAAAATATTGCATTGATTTTTATAAAATTAAAAATAAAGCAAAAGAAAAAAGAAATTCAGAATAAGGGTGGGACTGAATGCCAATAAAAAAATCCAGGCAGTTGGGGCGCGGCTCCGGAGTGCTGCTTCCCGTCAGCAGCATTCCTTCCAATTACGGAATCGGTACTTTGGGCGCAGAAGCATTTGCGTTTATCGATTTTCTGAAAGAGGCGGGGCAGACCTGCTGGCAGGTGCTGCCAGTCGGCCCGACCAGCTTCGGCGACAGCCCGTACCAGTCGTTTTCCGCTTTTGCGGGAAATCCTTATTTTATCGATCTTGACCTGCTGATTCAGGAAGGACTTATCACAGCCGGGGAGACGGCCTCTTATGATTGGGGCAGCGATGCTACCGAAGTGGATTACGCAAAAATCTTTGCTTCCAGATTTGAAATCCTTCATCATGCTTTTTCACGGAGTGCGCACGAAAAGACGGATACGTTTCAAGAATTCCTGAAAGACAACGAATATTGGCTGGATGACTACTGCCAGTTTATGGCGCTGAAATTTTATTTTCAAAATCAGTCCTGGCAAGGCTGGCCTGAAGACATCCGTTTTTACGAAAAAAGCGCGGTCAAAAGCTATTCAAAAATACTTGCGGATGAAGTACGGTTCTGGAAATTCTGTCAGTTTAAATTCTTTGAGCAGTGGGGGAGGGTAAAGAGCTACGCCAACGAAAAAGGAATCCGCATTATCGGGGATATCCCGATCTATACCGCGCTGGACAGCGCGGACGTCTGGACGCACAGCGAACTTTTCCAGCTGGATGAAGAACGCAGACCCACAAAGGTAGCGGGAGTTCCGCCGGACGCTTTCTCAAAGGACGGACAGCTCTGGGGAAATCCGCTGTATGACTGGGATAAAATGGAGCTGGATGGTTTTGACTGGTGGAAAAAACGGATGTATTATTCCGCGAAAATCTATGATATCATCCGGATCGACCATTTTATCGGCGTGGTGAGGTATTACGCGATTCCCGCTAAGAATACCACGGCGGCAGGCGGTTCCTGGCAAAGCGGCCCCGGTGAGAAGCTGACCGATGCGATTGATTCAGCCATAGGCAACGCGCAGGTGATTGCCGAGGATCTGGGCGTTTTGGGGCCGGATGTAAAAAGGATGCTGAAAAAGACCGGCTATCCCGGCATGAAGGTATTGCAGTTCGCTTTCGGCAACGGCCCGGAAAATGATTACCTTCCGTGCCGCTATACGAACAACACAGTCGTTTACGGCGGTACGCACGACAATGATACGCTTTTAGGGTATCTCGAGAAAGCGAAACGCAAAGAAATCCGATTTATTAAGGATTATCTGGGCGTCAAAAGGAAAAAGGATATTCCAAAGGCACTGCTCCGCGAAGCTTACGCCAGCGTTGCCGATACGGTTATTTTTCAGGCGCAGGATCTTCTTCTTTTGCCAAACAGCGCCAGAATGAATTTTCCGTCTACCATTGGAACCAATTGGAAGTGGCGGCTTGAGAAGGGCCAGCTTAACCGGAAACTTGCGGAAGAACTAAGCCATTTGGCTTACATTTACGGCAGATAGAGGCCATATTTTTTAGGAGGTTTTGTTATGAATACGTTCAAAAACGATATCCTGACGATTTTAGACCTTGACTATGGAAAAAGCATTAAGGATGCCAATACCGTGGAGCTTTACAACGCGGTGTCCAAAGCAGCAATGAAAAATGCCCGCACGAAGTGGGAGAAGCCGGCACAGGGCAAAAAGGCCTGCTATTTTTCAGCCGAATTTTTGATTGGAAGACTGATTTACAGCAATCTGCTGAACCTCGGCCTTCTCAATCAGCTTTCCGAGCTATTTAATGAAAACAATATCGATATCGGTATATTTGAAGATATCGAAGACGCCGCGCTCGGAAACGGCGGGCTCGGCAGGCTGGCCGCCTGTTTCCTGGATTCCGGCGCAACCAAGGACCTTGCCTTGAACGGTTACGGAATCCGCTACAGATACGGCCTTTTTAAGCAGTACTTTGAAAACGGTTTCCAGAAAGAAACCGCGGACAACTGGCAGCGGTTCGGCGACCCCTGGTCTGTACGCAGGGAAGAGGACAGGGTAAAAATTATGTTTAAAGATCAGACGATCTACGCGGTTCCCTACGATACCCCGGTAATCGGTTACGGCGCCAAAACAGTCAACACGCTCCGGTTGTGGCAGGCGGAACCGGTGCATGAATTTGATTTCCAGCTGTTCAACGACCAGAAATTTGAACCGGCTATGCGGGAAAGAGACGACGCGGAAGCAATTTCCGGCGTACTTTATCCGAACGACGATACCGACAAGGGCAAAAGGCTCCGTTTAAAGCAGCAGTACTTTTTCTCAAGCGCATCCTTACAGGATATTTTCCATACTTACCGAAAAAAATACGGCGGCGATTTTTCCCATTTCGCTGGGGAATATGCGATCCAGCTGAATGATACACACCCGGTTGTTTCCATACCGGAATTTATTCGCATTCTCGTAACGCAGGAGAACGTTTCCTTCGGAAGGGCGCTTAAAATCGCAAAACAGACCTTTGCGTATACAAACCATACCATTATGGCGGAAGCTCTTGAAAAATGGGACGTAAAGCTTTTTAAATCGGTGATTCCGGATGTTTACCGCTATGTTGCGATGATCAACAAAGCGCTACAGAAAGAGCTTGCATCTTTTGGCATTACCGGTGACGCGCAGAAAAAGTATCTGATTATCGATGAAAACAATAAGATCAATATGGCGCGTCTGGCTGTTTTTGCAACCCATTCCACAAACGGCGTTGCACAGATTCATACGGATATAATTAAGAATATTGCGCTTAAGGAATGGTATGATCTGTATCCGGAACGCTTCAACAATAAGACGAACGGAATTACGCAGCGCCGCTGGCTGGCGCTCTGCAATATGGAGCTTTCCGGCTTTATCAATGATAAAATCGGCAACGCCTGGATTACCGATCTGGATAAATTAAAGGATTTGGAACGATATAAAAACGACCCGGATGCCATAGGGCAATTCGCCCAGATCAAACGGATCAAAAAGCAGCAGCTTGCGGAATATATCGAAAAACGCGAAGGTGTCAGGCTGAATCCCGATTTCATTTTTGATGTGCAGGTGAAACGGCTGCATGAATACAAACGTCAGCTTTTAAATGCATTCTCCATTTTAGATATTTATTTTGGGCTGAAAGACGGAAGAATTAAGGACTTTAATCCCACCGCCTTTATCTTCGGCGCGAAAGCGGCTCCCGGCTATTTCAGGGCCAAGGGAATCATTAAATTTATCAATGAGATAGCGGAGAAGATCAATAACGATCCCGCGGTGCAGGATAAGCTAAAAGTGGTGTTCGTATCCAACTACAATGTGTCCTATGCGGAAAAAATTATTCCCGCCGCCGATTTATCCGAGCAGATTTCCACCGCGGGAACCGAGGCTTCCGGTACGAGTAATATGAAATTCATGCTGAACGGTGCCGTAACGCTCGGCACTTACGACGGGGCCAACGTGGAAATCGTCGAGCAGGCCGGCGAAGAGAACAACTATATTTTCGGTGCGCGTGTGGAGGAAATCCAGAGAATTTCCAAGACCTATGACCCGAAAGCGCTGTATGAGAAGAATCCCAGAATTAAGGCGGTTGTGGAGTCTTTAGTGAACGGGATGTTTGACGACGGCGGCACGGGAATGTTCCGCGAGTTGTACGATGCCCTGCTGAACGGCGCTAGCTGGCATAAAGCGGATCACTATTACCTCCTTTATGATTTTCTGCCGTACTGTGAGGAAAAACTGAGGGCAAACGCCGATTACAGCGACCGGTTCCGCTTTACACAAAAATGCCTCATGAATACGGCCAATGCAGGGAAATTCTCCAGCGACCGTACCATCATGCAGTATGCTGCCGAAATCTGGAAGCTCTAAATTTCTCAGCCTCTCCTGCTCCAATGGGCAGGGGAGGTGTTTGTTTTTAGGATGCTTTTCTTCCCGAACCGGTTGTAAACTTCTGGCAGTTATGCTACAATATTCTGCGGTATAATGAAATAAGGTTATTGAAATCTTTCCGTTAAAATGGGAACAGGAGGATAAAATGGATACTTTTATTGAACAGATTGTAAAGAAACACTATGGCGCAAAGGACTACCTGATTACAGCCGCCGCAATACTGGCCGTGCTGGCATTGGTTGTGGCGAGCAGGATGTTTTTGCCGTCTGCGGTTGCAATCGTCTTTGTTTTCGTCTGTATCGGCGCTTATTATCTGATTACATCGCGCAATCTGGAGTTTGAATACAGCGTTACAAACGGAGATATCACGATTGATAAAATTATCAATCGCCGCAACCGAAAAAGGGTAATTTCCATAGATGCTCATGATATTGAGATTATGGGCAAATATAAACCGAAAGAACATGATCAGAAAACTTACGACGTTCGCATCGACGCATCGGATAACACCGGAAGCGAAGATACCTGGTGCTTTTCCGGGCATCATGCGCAAAGGGGCAGTGTTTTGGTAATCTTCAGCCCGAACGAAAAAATGCTGACCGCAATAAAACCATTTCTTTCTAGGCAGGTAGCGATAGATGCTTTTGGTAGGAATTGACTTAGTTGAAATAAACAGAATAGAGAAATCTATAAAAAATCCGCGCTTTTGCAGCAGAGTACTCGGCAAGACCGAATACTCCCAGCTTGAAATGCGCGGATTTCCCGTTCAGAGCATTGCCGCAAGCTTCAGCGCCAAAGAAGCTTTCTCAAAAGCTCTGGGTACGGGGCTACGCGGTTTTTCGATGGATGAAGTGGAGCTGCTTCGCGGCGTGGACGGGAGACCCAGTCTCAGCCTGAGCGGACGCGCACTGGAAATTGCAGATTCATGCAATTTGCGGTTTTCGGTAAGCGTTACTCATACCAGGCTTTACGCTGCAGCGGTGGTAATCGGCGAGGAGAAGGAAAAATGAAATTACTGAATTCACAGGAATCAAAAGAACTGGAAAGAGAAGCGGTCGAAGCTGGAACAGACTATCTGCAGCTCATGGAGAACGCAGGCACTTCCGCGGTGCGTTTTCTCCAAAAGAGATACAGCCTTGCACAAAAGCATATCGTAATACTTTGCGGCAAGGGCAATAACGGCGGGGATGGCTTTGTAGCTGCGCGGCACCTTTCCGGTCTGGGTGCGCTGGTCGTGGTTGTATTGGTACAGGGATACCCGAAAACGGATATTTCCGGAGAAATGTTTGAGCGCCTTAAAAATACAGCCGTAAAGACCGTAGACGGCGAAGAAAACCCGAAAATGATTTATTCCATGCTGCTTTCCGCCGATATAATCCTTGACGCGGTTTACGGAACCGGCTTTCACGGTTCTGTCCCGGCGAATTTACGCCCGCTTTTCAGTGCCGCAAAGCAGTCTCCTGGCGCTGTGATTTCCCTTGATATGCCGAGCGGCGCCAACTGCGACACCGGCGCGGTGGAGGGGGACTGTATGGAAGCAGACTATACCGTTACGTTTTCCGCATTGAAAAACGGCCACATGCTTCAGCCGGCGCGGAACTTCTGCGGCCAGGTGGTGGTTGTGCCGATCGGTATTGACGCAAAGCTGATCCAGCGTCAGCGCTCCTCCCTTGAGGTTACGGAATTAAATGACATAAAGGCCATGTTGAAGCCCAGAAATCCGGAAAGCAACAAAGGTGATTACGGCAGGCTGCTTTGTGTTTGCGGCAGCGAGGGAATGGCTGGTGCTGCCATTATGAGCGCAAAGGCGGCAATTCGCGGCGGGACCGGTCTGGTCGATGTTGCACTGCCGAGATCGATTTATGGGATCGTTGCCTCGCAGGTTATCGAACCCGTCTACACGCTGCTTGACGATTCTTTGGACGGAGGCCTTGCTTCCGGTTCGCAGCAAGCCCTTGACGAAGCTCTCTCCAAGTCAAGCGCCTGCCTGATTGGCTGCGGTCTTGGGCGAAGTGACACGGCTGCGGAGATGGTTGCCCGTATCCTTTTACAAGCCAGAGTCCCTGTCATTCTTGATGCGGATGGTATAAATATTATTGCGGAGAATATAAATATATTGGATGCGGCTGAGGCGCCTGTTATCCTTACCCCTCATCCGGGGGAAATGGCCCGTCTTTGCGGTACGACCATAAAGGAAATTCAGGCGCACAGGCTGGAATACGCCGTAAGCTTTGCGCAAAAGCACCGCGCTGTTCTCGTGCTTAAGGGCGCGGGAACGATTATCGCGGAACCGGACGGCAGGGCGCACCTGAATCTGACCGGAAACGCCGGAATGGCAAAGGGCGGCAGCGGAGATGTTCTGGCCGGGATGATCGCATCTTTCGCCGCGCAGAAAATCGAGCCTGCCAGAGCGGCGTACGGCGCGGTCTATCTGCATGGGGCTGCGGGTGACCGCTGTGCGAAACTGTTTTCCAAGTGCGCCATGCTTCCTACGGACATAATTGATATGTTACCGAAGCTTTTTCTGGAAATCGAATAAATATACTGTATCCGAGTGACTGCGGTGCGGAGAATAGGGGAGCGTATGCGACGAACGGGAATTGCTTTCTTTGCGGTTTTACTGCTCATGGTCTTTGCCGGCTGCTCTCAGAAGGAAATCAAAGCGGAAGAAATTGATTTCCATTTTCAGTGTGACGCGAATATCGTCAGCGGGGAACAAAAAATAAACTGTCATCTGAACCGAACCTCACCCGGTATCGTAAGTGTTAAGATTTCCTCCGGCGATTTGAACGGAATGACCTATGACTGGAGCGGCGAGGATTTTTCCATTACCTACTGCGGGCTTACCGCAAAAAGCGAAAGCTGTGTATTGCCGAATTACTCGTTTGCCGAGGTGCTGAAACAAACGCTTGATTATGCGGAAAAAAGCGGTTCGCTTTCCAAAACGCACGGAAATGAATTTTCGGGAAAGCTGAACGACTTTGATTTTACCGTAGTCACGGACGGGGATGGGCGAATCAAAAAGATCACGGTTCCCAGCCGCAATTTCAGCGCTGAATTTTATAATTTTACCGAACAGGGGCTGTAACAAATGTTACGGCCTTTTTCCATTTAAATCTATGTCATCCTCCGCTTATAAATAATATTATGTGTCAGGGACTGCATGCGAATAAATCTCTGCCGGAATGTCAAGAATATTTGCAGACCCAATAATTGAAATTAGGCGGAGCGTGAAAATTGTGAATATTCGAAGAGGCGATATTTATTATGCCGACCTCAGCCCGGTGATCGGTTCCGAACAGGGTGGAGTAAGGCCGGTTCTGATTGTTCAAAACAATGTTGGCAACCGTTTCAGCCCTACAGTAATCGCGGCTGCCATTACGAGCCAGCGTGCAAAAGCAAATTTACCGACCCATATCATGCTGAATGCTCAAACCACGGGACTTGCAAAAGATTCCGTCGTTTTACTGGAACAGGTTCGCACGATTGATAAACACAGACTGAAAGAGCGTATGGGGCGCCTTGATAATACGTCAATGACACAGGTTGATCAGGCTTTGTCTATCAGCTTCGGTCTCGGAGCAGAAATTGAAGAGCGTGAGGCTACATAGAATTGCCTGTATAAATCATATTGAAAGACGTATATTATCCCGGGAACCTAAAATAATATATTTATTAATCACAAAGGAGTGTTTGAATTGGCAATAACAGAAAAAGAACTGACGGCAATCGAGGATCAGCTCAACGGGGAGAAACTTCTTGTTACCAAATTCCGGGCGTACGCGCAGATGTGTTCCGACCAGGAACTGAAGCAAAAGTGCACTTCCATTGCGACGAAGCATCAGTCCCATTATGACAAGCTTTTAAGCTTTTTAAGCTAAGGAGAGAAGAAAATGACAACTGGACAGCAGATGCAGGAAAGAGAACTTTTTGACGACGTTCTGACTTCGCAAAAGCACATCACGGATACCTACAACACCTTTACAAACGAATGTGTAACTCCCAACGTCCGCAGCGAGTTTATGAGAATTCTTACCGAGGAACATCAGATTCAGTCGGACGTTTTCGACGAGATGCAAAAGCGCGGCTGGTATCAGACTCCGCAGGCCGATATGCAAAAGGTTCAGCAGGCCAAACAGAAATTCCAGAATCAACAGCAGCAGATGCAGAGTCAAAGCCAGAATCAGAAATAACAGCAAAAGCTGTGACACGGCGCCGGTTCATTGCGAACCGGCGCTAATTTTATTTATAAATAGCAGTAACCTTTCCAAGCCTTTGTGAATATACTAGTGGTTTTTATTTTCAGATACAATTTATGACAGAATGTTTCGGCCCCCGAGGCTATAATTTATTTAATGTCGCCGGGGGGTGAGGACATTGAAACAAACGATTTATATAGATGTTTTGATCGGCGTAAATCTCATCATAAACTATTTTTTGCTTCTGGCCGTTTCAAAGTTTTTGTCGCTGCCGGCGAAACGGATACGGCTGGTTACCGCCGCCTTGCTTGGAGCAGTATACTCTCTTACCATCCTTTTGCCGCAAGTCTCCATGCTTTTGTCGTTTTTAATTAAGCTTGCAATGGCGGCCACAATCGTGCTTGCGGCGTTTCCGTTCGGCGGGCTCAAACAGCTGCTGCGCCGGACGGCGGCATTTTTTATCATAAGCTTTTCCTTTGCGGGATTTATGCTTGCCCTATGGTATTTTATTGCGCCGCAGGGAATGGTTATAAAGAATTCGGTTGTTTATTTCGATATTTCTCCGCTGCTGCTCATTGCGATGACGGTGGTCTGTTACATGGTTGTGCGCATCATAAACCGCATTACCGGCCGTCAGGCGCCGGAAACACTGTTTTGCAGGATCAAAATCCATTATAACGGCCAAACGGTGTCCTGCCTTGCAAAAGTGGATACGGGAAACACTCTGACGGAGCCGTTTTCTAATTACCCGGTGGCGGTGGTGAATGAGCAATGTACCATTGGGATCGTTCCCAAAGAGGACAGCGGAAAAATCCGTCTGGTGCCATTCCATGCGGTATCCGGCGGGGGGCTGCTTCCGGCGTTCAAACCAGATTTACTGACTGTAATCTGCGGGGATAAGCAGATTGAGATACATAATGTTTACGTAGCCGTCACAAAATCAAAATTCGGTGAATTCGGTGCGCTTTTAAACCCGGATTTGCTGCAAAAAACGTCCGCTTAAATTTGGCCGTAAGCGGGCGGTTATTAAGCCGCGGCGGCAGCGGCAAAAGGGAAAGAGTGAAAATGGGAATGAATAAATTAATATGGGAGATCAGAAAGAAACTGGCATTTTTATTGCTCCGGCTGCGCTTAAATGGGCAGGTTCATTACATCAACGGGCCGGAAACTCTTCCGCCGCCGCTCTCCAAAGCGGAAGAAGAGAAGGTGATGCAGAACATTATGGACGATGTGCCCAATGCAAGGGAACCGCTCATTACGCATAACCTTCGGCTGGTCGTTTATATCGCCAAAAAATTTGAGTCTGCAAATGCCGGGGTGGAAGACTTGATTTCGATCGGAACCATCGGTCTGATCAAGGCGGTGAATACCTTTTGCCCGGAACGGAATATCAAGCTGGCCACCTATGCCTCCCGATGCATTGAAAATGAGATTCTCATGTACTTACGTAAAAGCTCGCAGCTGAAAAATGAAATATCCATCGACGACCCCCTGAACGTCGACTGGGACGGCAACGAGCTTTTACTCTCCGATATATTGGGCAGTGAGCAGGATACGGTAAACCGTGATATCGAGCAGGAAGTGGAACGGAATCTTTTGCTTGCCGCAGTATCCCATCTTGCGCCGCGGGAACGCGAAATTATGCAGCTTCGGTTTGGCCTGAACAACACAAAGGAGCATACGCAGAAAGAGGTAGCCGATACCCTTGGAATTTCCCAATCCTACATATCGCGGCTTGAAAAGCGAATCATAGAAAGGCTGAAAAAAGACCTAGAGCGCGTAAGCTGAAAATCTGCAAAATGATAAAAATAACAGCGGTAATACGGATATTACGAATGTCCGTACTGCCGCTGCTTTTTTGTGAGTTGTAAGGACTAAAATATTTCCCAGTAAAACGCACGGTAAGGCGGAATCTCGCTGCCGCCGCCGAAGTCATGAATCTCTCCGGTAAGCAGATCCCGCGCACGGCCCGCGTTCGCGTTAAAATGCGCGGCAAACGGGCTGCCGTCTGCGTTGACTGCCACGAGTACACGTTTTCCTTCAAAGGAGCGTTCAAAAATAAACTGTTTGTTGGTGATCAGCAAAGTCTTGTAATCGCCAAAGCAGAGCGACGGGCTAGCTTTATGCGCTTCGGCGCAGGCGGCGATGTACTTTGTCAGCTCATTTTCTTCTGGAGCCTCAAAACATGGGCGCAGGGAAGCATCGCTGCCCTGCTGCTTTGCACCCAGCGCACCCCATTCGCTTCCATAGTAGACGCATGGGATTCCCGGCATCCCGAACAGGACGGCGTAAACGAGAGGAAGATGGTTTGGGTTATTCAATATTGTAGCAAGGCGCGCCACGTCGTGGTTATCCGCGAAATTCAAGAGGTGCTTGCCTTTGTACAGCGTCCAGTTTTCCGGCCCGAACTGCCGCTGCAGGGAATGGGCAATTTCAAAAAGATTCATGGAATTAAAGCTGGAATAAAGCCCCTTGTAGCATTCGTAATTTGTAGCGCTGTGCAGCATGGCTTCATTCATAATCTGGTTGTAATCCCCGCCTAAAATCTCGCCGACCAGAAAGAAACCGGGCTTTAACGATTCACAGTATGTACGGAGCCTGCGCAAAAAATCACGGTCAAGGCAGTACGCGACGTCAAGCCGCAGCCCGTCAATGTCAAATTCGTTTACCCAGCCTTTGATACAGTCAAAAAGGTATTGAATGACCTCTTCGTTTCGCAGGTTCAGCTTGACCAACTCATAATGGCCTTCCCAGCCCTCATACCACAGGCCGTCATTATAATTGCTGTTGCCGTCAAAGCGGATATGGAACCAATCTTTGTAACAGGAGCCCTCGCGTTTTTTTAACACATCCTGAAATGCCCAGAATCCCCGGCCAACATGGTTGAATACGCCGTCGAGAACGACCCGGATTCCGTTTTGACGGAGCGCACTGCAAACCGCGGCAAAATCGTCGTTTGTTCCGAGCCGGCAGTCGATTTTGGTGTAATCGCGGGTATCGTAACCGTGAGAATCGGATTCAAAAAGGGGAGAGAAATAAACGGCGTCGCAGCCGCAGTACTTGATATGCCCGATCCAATCCTCCACCTTTTGGATTCTTGAAACGCAGACGCCGTCGTTGAACTGCGGTGCCCCGCAGAAGCCGAGAGGATAGATTTGATAAAAAACACTTTGATCAGCCCACATTTTGCTGCCTCCAATTTTATTGATGAGTGTATTCTAATAATACGGAATAAGCCACTTTTAGATGCTCATAATCGTAATGCCGGCAATTCGCAGGGCTTGTGGAAGGAAGTGCAATTGCCTCAATCCGTGCGTCCTTTTGGCAAAAACGCCTGTAAAGCGCGGATGCTTTCGTACCAGTGGTAAATATCGTTTGAATATTTGTTTGAGCGATTAAGCCCGCAATATCGTTCGGAACAGGGTTTCGGATACTGCTGTCGTCCGCGCCCTCGATTTCACAGCTTTTCAGCACATCCCAGAGCGCGATGCGGTTCCGAAGCAGGAATTCCGTTTTTTCCGAGTTCGTTACCGGAAGTGCTTCCCCGTAAAGATCGGACACGACGTGCCAGAAACGGTTCTGCGGATGGGAATAATAAAAACCGAACTCGCGAGATTTTGGCGACGGCATTGTTCCCAATACCAGAATTTTTGAGTTTTCGTCGTAAACGGGGAGAAGCGTGTGCTCGATATGTTCCATCATATTATTTCGTCCTTCATGAGCCGCGCCCGGTTCATAAGCGCCCCGTGCTCATTGGGGCATCTTTCATCCATAATCTCGTCAAGAAGCGCGGCGAGCGTAATTCCGATTTTTTTATCTTTTGGGAATCCAAGAGAAATAAGGTTATCGCCGTTAATTTTCATATCTTTTAATGTAAAGCATTGGTTGCTTGCGAGGATATAATTTAAAATTTTTTCCGCCTTTTTCAGGCTGTCCAGCCTGCTTATGAATTTCGGGTTCTGTGCGAGAATATCGGCCTCTTTCACCTGTAAGAGAAGCCGAACAGTTTCTTTGCCGAAGCGGTTCAAATGACGCCGAAGCAGCTTTTCATCCGGGAGCAGCGCGATATCATGATATTGCACAAGCGTTTCAATTTTTTTGGCTGTTTCGTTATCAAACCGCAGGCGCTGTAACACCGCCAGGGCAATTTCCACGCTTTTGATATTGTGGCCGCGAAAATGGCCCACGCCCTTTTCGTCCTGTGTAAAGCAGAGTGGCTTGCCGATATCGTGCAGCAGCATTGTGATTCTCAGAACAGGGGAAGGCGCAACAGCGGCTGTGCTTTTCAGCGTATGTTCCCATACGTCGTAGATATGATAGGGATTTTTTTGAGGGAAACCAGCCATGCCGCCGATTTCAGGCAGAAACTCTTCCAGTACCTCCCGGTAATCCCTTAAAACCGATTCCGCGTTTTTGCCGCAAATAAGCTTAACAAATTCCGTACGAATCCTTTCCGAGGCGATATTTTTGAGACGCTCACGGTTTTTTAAAATGCTCTCGGAGGTTGCTTCTTCAATGGAGAAGCCAAGCACCGCCGCAAACCGCAGCGCGCGCAGAATCCGCAGCCCGTCTTCACGGAAACGCAGATCGGGTTCGCCGACGCAGCGGATTTCCTTATGCAAAAGATCATCCTTACCGCCGAAGCAGTCGATGATACCGTCTTTATGGTTATAGGCGAGTGCATTGATTGTAAAATCCCTGCGTGCAAGGTCATCTTTCAGGCTGCCTGTAAAACGCACGCAGTCGGGATGGCGGTTGTCAGAATATTCCCCGTCCACCCGGTAGGTCGTAATTTCAATCGGCATGCCATCAACCAGGGCTGTTACGGTTCCATGTTTTATGCCGGTTTCCACAAGCCGGAAGCCGGCAAGCGACCGCTTGATTTCCTCCGGCAGGGCGGAGGTAGCAATATCCCAATCATGGGGCTCTGTGCCGAGAAGGCTGTCGCGTACGCAGCCCCCTACAATATATGCTTCATGGCCGAATGTATTTAATTGATTGATTACGGTTTGGGCCTGTGCAGGCAATTCCATGATTTCATCTCCAGGAGCGCGGCTCTCTTTATTCTAACCGTATAAACTTCTTAATATTATATAAAAATAATGGATGAAAAGCAATCTTTCTGCTGCGCGAATATTTATAAACGGTCCTGCATGATACACCCCAATCATGGCAATAATGAAGTTATTACCGATTCGGGGGGAATGCAGCGTGCAATTCAACAAGGTTGAAATCTGCGGGGTGAATACTTCCAAGCTTAAGGTCCTTACGGAAAAAGAAAAAATGGAACTGCTGCGCCGGGTAAAAGACGGCGACCAAAAAGCACGCGACGAATTGATCAGCGGAAACCTGCGGCTTGTACTCAGCGTAATCCAGCGCTTTACAAACCGGGGAGAAAACCTGGACGATTTGTTCCAGGTCGGCTGCATCGGCCTGATTAAAGCGATTGACCATTTTGACATCAGCCAGGGAGTACGTTTTTCCACATACGGCGTTCCCATGATCATCGGTGAAATTCGGCGCTATCTGCGCGATAACAATTCCATACGGGTCAGCCGCTCTCTGCGCGACACAGCCTACAAGGCGATGCAGGCCAAGGAACGGATGACGGCAGCAAATAACCGGGAGCCGACCATCGACGAAATATCAAAGGAGCTAGACATACCGCGCGAGGATATCGTTCTTGCGCTGGAATCTATTGTTGAGCCGGTTTCGCTTTATGAGCCGGTGTTTTCAGACGGCGGCGACACTATTTATGTTATGGATCAGGTAGGGGACAATAACGATGATTCCAACTGGCTCGATGAAATCGCGCTGAAAGAAGCGATCAAAGATTTGAACAACCGCGAAAAGCGGATTCTTTCCATGCGCTTTTTTCAGGGGAAAACACAGATGGAGGTTGCTTCCGAAATCGGTATCAGCCAGGCGCAGGTTTCCCGGCTGGAAAAAGCCGCGCTGGATAAAATTAAAAAGGATATATAGGGAATCGTTGAATCAATCTCGATGCTCATCTTGAGTGAATCAGAGTTTCCTTAATCTTTCCTGTATTTGCCAATAGTTCTTTTAGAAACATTTTCAAAACCGTCAAAAATTCATCACATTGAAAAAATATACTGAGTGCTGTAATGAAGATAAAGGAGAAATCTTATGCAGCGCTTGGATAAAATAAAAAACAAAAGTCATATTATCGCACTAATCCTGATATCGGCACTGTCCTTCCTTCTCAATTTTTATGCCGTATCAAAGGTTGGCACCGGAAATGAATATTACGCGGCAAAAGCATGACGCAGAACTTTCACAATTTTTTCTTTGTTTCGTTTGACCCTTCCGGAATGGTAAGCGTTGACAAGCCGCCGCTCGGATTATGGATGCAGGCGATTTCAGTACTGATTTTCGGCTACCATGGCTGGGCGATGCTGCTTCCGCAGGCGCTGGCCGGTACGGCTTCCTGCGTAATGGTCTATATCCTTACGGCGAAATATTTCGGGCGCTCGGCAGGGCTTATTTCCTCGCTTATTTTAGCGATAACGCCGGTATGCGTAGTGGTGGCGCGCAACAATACAATGGATATGCAGCTCGTTTTTGTGCTGCTTGTTGCTGCCTGGTTCCTTCTGCGTTCCATCGAAAGCGGAAAGCTCCGCGATCTGCTGCTTTGTGCCGTGTTCATAGGACTTGGCTTCAATATTAAAATGCTGCAAGCATATATGATTTTGCCCGCGGTTGTCATTACCTATCTGCTCTTTGCTAAATTAAAGTGGAGCAGACGCTTTATAAACGGGATTATCAGTGTCGTCCTTTTGGCGGTTGTATCGTTTGCTTGGGTGGCCGTTGTGGAACTATATCCCAGCAACAGCCGTCCTTATGTGGACAGTACCAGCAACAACTCCATGCTGGAATTGATAACCGGTCACAACGGAACGGAAAGATTGTTCGGAAGCGGCTCGGGCGGTGGCATGGGCGGAACCGGCCGGCAGGATGACGGCAAAGGCGGAAATGCAGCCGCTCCGTACGGTAACAACGGAGGCAATACGGAAATACCGGAAGGCACACCGCCGCAGGCACCAAACGGTGAAGCCCCTCAGCAATCCAACGGTGAGACTCCTCCGCAGATGACGCAGGACGGAAAGAACAGCCAGGATGGGAGAGACGGTCAGAACGGTCGTGCCGATTTCAGCGGAAACGACGGCCAGCGCGGCGCCGGCGGCGGTTCGGAAATCGGGAATGCGTCCGCAACCCGGCTTTGGAGCATGAATCTGTACGGACAAAGCTCCTGGCTGCTGCTTTTTGCGGCTTGCAGTATGATCGGTTGTTTCAATTTTAAATTGATGCGCAAAAAAGACGCGGGGCAGACTGCTATTCTGTTCTGGTCCCTCTGGCTGGCTGCCATGGCTGTTTTCTTCAGCTTTGCCGGTTTCTATCACCGTTACTATCTGTGCATGATTGCTCCTGCGATCGCCGTGCTCAGCGGGATTGGTATTGTCACGATGTACCGCGGATTTAAAAACAGGCATGAAAATCGCAGACAGCTGATCCGTCCGGTGTTTCTTCTGGCCGCTTTCCTCTGCAATATTGCGCTTGAGGCTTACTGTGTATTCAGTTACTCGGAATTAAAAGCATGGCTTTTCCCGTCCATAATTGCTGTGGCGGCAATCGGAGTTCTCATGCTGCTGTTCTACTTTGTCCACAGAAAACGTACTGCTCTGATTTTGGCGACAACGGCGCTTGTCCTGTCATCCCTTGCCGCCCCGTTTTACTGGGCGCTTACCCCGGTCTGGTATGTGTCCAACACTACCATGCCGTATGCCGGGCCGGAACTGGCAGGGAACAGCGGCGGAAAGCAGGATGATGGGGGAAAGGCAATGTCTGACGGTTCAAGCACCCGGACCTCCGGTCTGGAACAGTATTTAGTCAAGAACTATAAGCAGGGCAGCTTCCTGGTGGTTTCCCAGCGCTCCAACGATGTGGCGCAGTATATTATCGATACGGGTTTGCCCTGTTATGCATACGGAGGATTTTTGGGCTCCGATGATTCCCTTACGCTCGAGAAGCTGAAAAAGCTAATATCTGAGGGGAAAATCACCTATTTCCTTGTCTCTTCGCAAATGGGAGGCGGCTCAAAAAACGAACTGCTTTCTTACGTGAAAGAGAACGCAAAACTGATTGATCCCAATGAATACGGTTCAGGCAGTTCAACCGGCGGAATGGGAGGCTCTTCACTCTACCTGTTCGGGTAAAAGAATAAACTATATACAAAAACACCGCTGCGAACCCGCAGCGGTGTTTTTAGCATCGTTCCCCGCATAAAAATATCCCCCCGGCGCGGCCGAGGGGAAACGTTTCATATTTATAGCAGGCAATATTATTTGCAGTAGCTTTCCAGGTAATGATCCAGACTTACCTGAATGATATTTTTTGCTTCCTCCGGCCCTTTTACTTCGTCAATCGCCGTTACTTTGCCTTCCAGCGCCTTATAAACGGAAAAGAAGTGGGACATTTCGTCAAAAATATGTTTTGGCAGCTCATTGATGTCGTGATAGCCGTTGTAGGTCGGGTCGTTAAATGGTATCGCAATAATTTTCTCGTCTTTCATACCGTTGTCCACCATCGTGATTACGCCGATTGGGTAGCAGCGGACCAGCGAAAGCGGGTGGATATCCTCAGAGCAGAGCACCAGGACGTCGAGCGGGTCGTTGTCGCTGGCGTAGGTACGGGGGATAAAACCGTAGTTTGCCGGATAATGCGTTGAAGTGTAAAGAATGCGGTCCAGCAGAAGCAGACCGGTTTCTTTGTCCAGTTCGTATTTTACTTTGCTGCCTTTTGTAATTTCAATTACTGCGCAAAAATCTTCTGTTTTAATCCGTTTGGGAGAGATATCGTGCCAGATATTCATAAAAATCACCTTCCCATTTTCTTTTATTTTATCATTTTTTGAGTGGTATGGCAAATATAATTATATACGGAGACTTATGGAAAAATTTGGAGGTGGGAGCTTGAACTGCAGAATCGTCGATATGCGCCATAAAGAAGTGATCAATATAAAGGATGGAACTCGCCTTGGCTGTGTTTGTGATATTGAAATCGATACAGTAAGCGCCAAGGTGGTTGCCCTCATCGTTTACGGCCGTCTGCGCTGCTTCGGATTATTCGGAAGAGAAGATGACATAATTATAAGATGGCAGGATATTCAGGTAATTGGTGACGATACGATACTTGTGTGTTATAATAATTTTTGCAGGACGAAAAAGCATACAAGGGGAATGAACGGATTTTTTGGAAGCGGCTGAAAAAAATCTTGTATTCTATTTATACTTATGATATAATAATCTGCGAAATTCACACGCCTTTGTTATGACGATTTGGTGCCCCATTACGGGTGTTGCGTCTGTTCAGACATGGCGGAGGATAAAACCAAGGAGGATTCAAACAATGTCAGTAGTATCTATGAAACAGCTTTTGGAGGCCGGCGTTCATTTCGGCCACCAGACCAGAAGATGGAACCCGAAAATGGCGGAGTACATTTTCACCGAGCGCAATGGTATTTATATCATTGATCTGCAGAAAACCGTTAAGAAGCTGGAAGTGGCTTACAATTTTGTCCGCGACCTTGCTGTAGACGGCAAATCCGTTCTGTTTGTAGGAACAAAGAAGCAGGCTCAGGATTCCGTGAAAGAAGAAGCAGAACGTGCCGGCGCGTACTATGTAAATGCCCGTTGGCTCGGCGGTATGTTGACCAACTTCCGTACGATTCGCCGCAGAATCGACCGTCTCAATCAGCTCAAAACCATGGAAGAGGACGGCACCTTTGATCTTCTGCCCAAGAAAGAAGTTATCAAACTCCGCCTTGAAATTGAAAAACTTGAGAAATTCCTCGGCGGCATCAAAGACATGAAGCAGATTCCCGGCGCTTTGTTCATCGTTGACCCCCGCAAGGAGAGAATCGCGGTAGCCGAAGCGAAGAAGCTGGGTATCCCGATCGTTGCGATTGTTGATACCAACTGCGATCCGGATGAAATTGACTATGTTATTCCGGGCAACGACGATGCAATCCGTGCGGTTAAGCTGATTTCGGCAACTATGGCTAATGCAATCATCGAAGGCAGAGAAGGCCAGATGGGCGCAGCAGCGGCAGCAGCCGAAGAAGCCAAAGTGAATGAGGAAGAAACCGCTGAATAAATCAGTTTAGCAGAATCATAATATAACGAATTATAAGAACCGGAGGAATTAGAATGGCTTTTACAGCGAAAGACGTTGCAACTCTTCGTGAAAAAACCGGATGCGGTATGATGGACTGCAAAAAGGCACTTGCGTCAGCCGACGGCGATATGGACAAAGCAATTGACTTTTTAAGAGAAAAAGGTCTTGCTGCAGCTACCAAAAAAGCCGGACGTATTGCAGCGGAAGGTGTTGCTTTTGCTCTTACAAACGAACAGGGCACAGTTGGTGTTGATATAGAGGTTAACGCGGAAACAGACTTCGTTGCAAAGAACGCAGATTTCCAGAATTTCGTAAAGACCTGCGCGGACACCGTAATGGAATCCAATCCGGCAGATGTCGAAGCTTTGCTCAGCTGCAAGGCAGTCGGCAGCGACAAGACAATCGATGACCTGCTGAAGGAGAAGATTCAGACAATCGGCGAGAACATCAAGATTCGCCGCTTTAAGCGTTTTGACGGCGTCGTTGGCGCTTATATTCATGCAGGCGGAAAAATCGGCGTTCTTGTAAAGTTTGATACTTCTGCTGAAGTTGCCGCAAAAGCTGAATTCAAAGAGTATGCAAAGAATATTGCAATGCAGATTGCGGCAATCAGCCCGCAGTACCTCAATGAAAAGTCTGTTCCGGCAGAGGTTGTCGAACATGAAAAAGGCATCCTGAAAGAGCAGATTATCAATGACGGCAAGCCGGCTGCGATTGCTGATAAGATCGTTCTGGGCAGACTCGGCAAATTCTTTAAGGATATTTGCCTCGTAGACCAGGCTTACGTAAAAGATGGCAATCTTTCCGTTCAGCAGTATACAGATGCAACCGCTAAGGAGCTCGGCGGCAAAATCGAAATTCTTGATTTTGCCCGTTATGAGCGCGGCGAGGGCCTTGAAAAGCGCGAAGATAATTTTGCTGAAGAAATTGCCAGCATGATTAAGTAAGATCATTTTATGATAGCGCGGGATTTATTCCTGCGCTATTTTTTTGCGCTTGTACACCCGCTTCCAAGGATAGCGAGACATGCCAAAGCC
>DATAML010000027.1:0-3209 GCA_036260545.1 Caproiciproducens sp. | reverse complement strand
ATAGTCAATTAACTCCAAAACCACCCAGTCTTTGCGGTCTATTTTCCGTGCTGTTGCGTTGTCCTCCTCGCCAGGCGCCAGCCTGGCTTCGTCGTCCGCCTTACATCACGAAAAATATCCTCGCAAATCCTTAGCTGTTTTTAAAGTTATATTGACTATATAAAAGCAAGGCGGCTGCCCGGATTACTTCCGGACAGCCGCCTTAAGTTTATCCTTAATTATTCGTACCGCAGAGCTTCAATCGGATCGAGCTTTGCCGCTTTGTTTGCGGGGTAGTAGCCGAAGAATACGCCGATGAACATCGAGAATCCCACGCTCAGCAGGATGGTGGGGAAGGAGACGATCAGCGACGCGTTGAGCAGCTTGACCCCTATGGCCGCCAGCGAAATTCCAAAGATTACCCCGATGATTCCGCCGATGACGCAGATGATAATGGATTCCACAATAAACTGCATTTTGATGTACCGGCTGCGGGCACCAAGCGCTTTGCGTGTTCCAATCTCCCTTGTCCGCTCGGTTACGGAAACGAGCATAATGTTCATAACGCCGATTCCGCCTACCAGCAGCGCAATGGCCGCAATGGCTGCGACCGCAATGGAAAGGGTGCTCAGCATGGAAGTCATGCTGGAAAGCATGCTCTCCATGTTCATAGCTCTTACGGTGTAATCCTCGTTATTCTTATAAAGCTTTTCAAAATAAGTCTGCACCGTTTTTGTAAAGGCAGCCGTCTCTACGCTGGAATTGCCTTTTACGGTAATACGCTGGAAATTCTGATTGTCCGCGGTCTGCAGCACAACGGTTACCGGAACATACAGGGAAGTGGTGATGTCCTCTTCAGAGGTGGTCATTCCCATTCCGGCGTTCTCGTATTTATATACGCCGATTACCGTATAGGTGTCTACGTATTCATCCGTATAAACATTGATTTCTTTCCCGAGCGGGTCGGTATTCTTAAAAATATTGCTTACCAGCTTGTCGGAAACCACCGCCACCTTCCGGGACTGGTCCACGTCGGTTTCGTTGAGGAAACGACCGCTCGTCAGGGTGACATTGTTGATGGATTTATACCCGTCGTTCACGCCGGAAATGCTGACGTTGGCGTAGCGGGCGCCGTCTTTGACCTTGCCGCTGTCTCCCGAGCAAGTAAGCGAGATTGCGTCGATTTTATCCGCGTAACGCTCCTTAAAAGCATCAATCTGTTCCATGGAAATCAGGTTGGCGTCGTCAACGTCCTCCTGCTGGCCGGGCCGCCCGCCGGCGTCGTTTTCGCGCTTTACCACGTTCACGTTGATGTTGCTTGCGCCCATGGAGGACATGGTGTCGGATACGCTGGCGGTAACCGCGTCGCCGATGGACACGATCGCGATAACCGAGCCGATGCCGATGATGATGCCGAGCATGGTGAGGAGGGCACGGATTTTATTGGATTTAAGTCCTGCAATGGCAAGCAGGAAGTTTTCTTTCAGGAACATTCGCTCGCCGCCTTTATTGTGTAGTGAGGGGTTCCCGGACGGTCGTCAATAATGCTGCCGTCTTTGATGGTGACAATGCGCTGCGTTTCCGAAGCAAGTTCACTGTTGTGGGTGATCAGAACAATCGTTTTCCCTTCTTCGCTGTGAACCCGGTGAAGAAGATCCATTACCATGCGCCCGGTGGAGGTGTCCAGCGCGCCGGTCGGCTCGTCGGCAAGAATCATTGCCGGGTCGTTGGCAAGCGCCCGCGCAATGGCGACTCTCTGCTTCTGGCCGCCGGAGAGCTCGTTGGGAAGATGGTGCATCCGGTCACCCATCCCCACAAGTTCCAAAAGCTCTTTGGCGCGTTTGACGCGCAGCCTGCTGTCCATCCCGGCGTACAGCATGGGCAGCTCCACATTTTTCAGGGCGCTGCTGCGCGGAATCAGGTTATAGGTTTGGAATACGAATCCGATTTTACGGTTCCGTACGTCCGACATATCGTTATCCGACATCTGCGCAATCGGAATCCCGTCCAGAATGTAATCTCCGCCGGTCGGCCGGTCCAGTACGCCGATGATATTCATCAGCGTGCTCTTGCCGGAGCCGGATGCTCCCACAATGGATACGAAGTCGCCCTCGTTTACCTGCAGGCTGATATCCTTGATGATGTGAAGCTCGTTCGGCGTACCGACGTAGAAGTTCTTGATGATATGCTTCATATCAACGATTACTTTTTCGCTCATCTCATGATCCCCATCATGCCGCCGCCACCGCGCGTACTGCCGGATTTTCCGGCTGCGGCTGAGTCACCCAGGTTCAGCGTTGAGCCTTCCCGGATATTTTCGGGGCTGCTTACAATCTTTACGCCGTCCTTGATGCCGTCGCCGAATACCTCAATATTGACGTCGTTGGAAAGCCCGGTTTTCACCGTCAGTTTCTTTGCGGTATAACCGTCTTTGCCCTTGACCGCTTCATATACATAGGAGCTGCCGTCGGCATCCTGCTGCACGGCGTCATAAGGAACCGAATAAATATCGGATTTTTCGTTCACAATGATAACAAGCCGCGCTTTCATACCAATTTTAATGCTTGAATTTTTTTCCGTGACGGAAACCTCCGTTGTAAACGTAACGTTGCTGGTGCCCTGCGTGTCCGCCGTTGCCGCCGGCGCAACCTTGGTTACCGTGCCGGATATCGCCTTATCCCCGGTGGCGTCGGTCTTCACTTCCACTTTTTTGCCTGCGGTGATGTCGCCGACGTCGTATTCCTTTACTTCCGCTTCCACAATCAGGTTGTCGAGATCGTCGATCTGGAACAGGGTGCCGGAAGCGTTGGTGCCCACCTTTGCGTTGACTGCCGTAACGGTGCCGGCAACCGGCGCGGTAATGGTGGAATTGGTCAGATTCTGTTTCTGCTTTTCCAGCGTTACCTGCTGGCTTTTATCCTGGCTTTTTGCAAGGGTGGTTTCATATGTGATTTTATAAGACTGTAAATCCTGCTTTATTTTGCTCTGTGTGGCTTTCAGGGAAGCGGAGGCCTTGTCGTAGGTGTTCTGGGCGTTTTGCAGCTTAATCTGCTCCGCGTCGAGATCCTTTTTGGAAAGCTGCCCCGCGCCGTAAAGATACTTATCGTATTCGTAGGTGCTTTTCTCCGATTTCAGGTCCTGCTCCGCGGAAGCGAGTGACGCTTTGGCGTTGATCAGATCGCTGTTCAGATTGTTATTGTACTGATAGAGCGCGTTGTCGTAATCAGCCT
>DATAML010000021.1:0-6778 GCA_036260545.1 Caproiciproducens sp. | reverse complement strand
CTTGCCGAGCCGGGTGCGCTCATCGGCTTTGCCGGGCCGCGCGTCATTGAGCAGACCATGCGGCAGAAGCTGCCCGCGGGCTTCCAGCGCGCGGAATTCCTGCTGGACAAGGGCTTTGTTGACCAGATTTCCGACCGGAGGGAGCAGAAACAGCAGCTTGCAAAGCTGCTTTCCTTCCACGCAAAGGGGGAAACCCGATGAACGCTTATGAAAAGGTTCAGGCGGCGCGGTCGAAGGACCGGCCGACCGGCTCCGATTTTATCAAGAATGTATTCTCCGATTTTGTGGAGCTGCACGGCGACCGGCGCTTCGGCGACGACCGGGCGGTGGTTGCCGGAATCGCAAGGCTCAACCGGCAGCCCGTGACCGTGATCGCGCTGGAAAAGGGGCACGATACCAAGGAAAAGGTGCTGCGCAATTTCGGTTCGGCACACCCGGAGGGCTACCGCAAGGCGCTGCGCCAGATGCGGCTGGCCGAAAAGTTCGGGCGTCCAGTGGTCTGCTTTATTGATACCGCCGGCGCGTTCTGCGGAATCGCGGCGGAGGAGCGCGGGCAGGGGCAGGCGATTGCCGAAAACCTGATGAGCATGATGGCGCTGAAGGTTCCGGTCATATCGATTCTGATCGGCGAGGGCGGAAGCGGCGGCGCACTTGGGCTTGCCGTGGCGGACGAGGTGTGGATGCTGGAAAATTCCGTGTACTCGGTTATTTCGCCGGAGGGCTGCGCAAGTATTTTATGGAAGGATTCCTCCAAGGTAAAAGAGGCGGCCGAATGCCTGAAAATGACCGCGAACGACCTGCTCGGGCTGGGCGTGATTGAAAAAATCATCCCGGAAAGCGGAAGAGATTTTTTGAAGGTCTATCAGGAGCTGCGCCGCGGCCTTTGCTCCGTACTGGAAAAAAAATTACAGCTGAGCCCCGGCGAGCTGACGGAACAGCGGTATGCGCGGTTCCGAAAAATCGGGAAGCCGGTTTGATATCGGGCGGGCGGCAAAGCAAATGTCCGCCTGCCTGCATCCTTTGTCCTGCGCAGCCGATAACGCTGCGCCTTATCTTTTTTGTCCGTCTCTTTTGAGGCGGACAATTTTATGTCTATTTTTGCTAATATTTCTTTAAACAGATGGATAATAAGACAAAAATATATATTCTTATTGATTTTTCTTATATAATATTCCATAATATAATAATTGGATACATTGAAAATGAGGTGCTTTCATGTTTCAAAAGAAAATCCTTGTAATTGATGACAGCAACTTTTTTGCTCAGTGTATTTCCAATATTCTTACCGATGCAGGCTACAGCGCAATCCGTGCGACCAGCGGGCAGGAAGGCCTGCGGATGGTGCGCGAGGAAAAGCCGGATTTGGTGCTGCTTGACGTTGTGATGCCGGATATCAACGGCTTTGAGGTCTGCCGCATCCTGAGGGACGCCGAAAGCAACAACCTGATGCCGATCATTATGCTGACCTCGCAGGATAACCAGGAGGACAAGCTGGTCGGTTTGGAGCTGGGCGCGGACGATTATATCACCAAGCCGTTCAACAGCAGGGAAGTGCTGAGCAGGGTGCGCAACACGCTTCGCAGGATCGACCGCAACCGGGGGGCAAATCCGCTTACCGGTCTGCCGGGGAATCTTGAAATTCAGGCGGAAATTAACTCCAGAATCGAGAAAAAAGAGCCGTTTGCGGCAATTTACGCCGATCTGGATAATTTTAAGGCGTATAACGACGTTTACGGATTTGCAAAAGGTGACATCGCGATCAAAATGACGGCGGATATTTTCCGCGATCAGGTGCGCGATTTTGGAACTCCGGACGACTTTACCGGGCACATCGGAGGCGACGATTTTATTCTGGTTACAAGGCCGGAAAATGCCGAAAATATCTGCGGGGCCATTACCGGGGAGTTTGACCGGCGCATCCGTACGCTTTATTATGAACAGGACCTGAACGCCGGGTATATCCATACCTGTAACCGTCTGGGGGAATGCATGGAATATCCTATCATGTCGATTTCGCTGGCGGTGGTTATAAGCGTATTACAGCGTTCTTTTGAGGATTACCTGCAGATCGCGGAAACCGCGGCGGAAATCAAAAAGCGCGCAAAGGCTCTGCCGGGCAGCAATTTCGTAATGAATGCCTGAGTACTCTGGTTTTACCGGTGCTTCTGCGGGATTCCTGTGGCGGAGCAAAAGACCGGCAGAACGAAAAATCAGCGCCCCATGCAAGGCGCTGATTTCCTGAGCCGCGTTTTTCGGTTTTGTCGGGCTTTGTCCAGAATCCTGATGTCTGTACAAACAGAAGAGGGAAGCCGCGCGGTGTGTGGGGTGCCGCCAATGAGGAAGACGGCAGCACGGCAATTTTGCCCTCTCAAACAATGAACCCGGATTTTATCGGAACAAAGCCGGATTCGCCGGCTTTCCGCGCATATGGCGGCGCGGTAGGCGGCCTTTTGGGGCTGTTTTTTCCGATCACAGCCCCGCGGCTCGCAGAGGCACAAAAAACGCCGTGCATGGAATGTTCATCCCATAGCACGGCGTACGTATAATACCCGGCGCAAATGCAAAATAATAAAATCTCCCCCTGTACAAAATCCGGATAAGGAAGTATAATAATATTCGCAAATGTGCGGGTTTATCCCGTTGTGATATGGAGCTCGGTTCTCCGTATTGCAGGGGGCAGGGTGTTCCACCACCCGGCTCCTGCATTTGCACTTTTTATGCCTCTTGAGAGAATTATAGCGCTTTTATTGCAATAGCGCAAGATAAATCTGAGAAATATTTCGAAAACAGACACAACCAAATCTAACAGTAAAGAAAATCCCCGTAGAAATAAATCTACGGGGCTTCCAGAAGCTATACCGTTTACGGCCATACGGCTTCTTTGAAATTTTTATAAGTGTACCCACTGTGAATGTGGGACTTAATAATGCAAATCTTTATTTTACCTCAGGCATCACACCCGGCTCGTGGGAGCCGCCGTTGAAATAGATGTCGTACCAGACGAGAAAAACGAAAATCGTCCAGATTTTGCGGTTGTTGTCGCATTTGCCGCTGTAGTGGTCGTCCAGCAGGCGCACCAGCACGTCGGTGTTGAAAAACTGCTCCGCAGTTTTTCCGGTAAACGCTTCCTTGACCAGATTGTAGTATTTCTCTTCCCTGAGCCATACCCTTGTGGGAACGGGGAAGCCAAGCTTCTTCTTCTGCGCCGTGGCTTCGGGCAGATGCCGGAGCGCCGCCTGACGCATGGCGTATTTCGTATTTTCCTTATTCACACGCAACTTGCGCGGAATACGCGAAGCGACCTTGAATACCTCTTTATCAAGGAACGGCACACGCAGCTCCAGCGAGTTCGCCATGCTCATGCGGTCGGCTTTCAAAAGGATATCGCCGACGAGCCAGACGTTGATATCCAGATACTGCATCTTGGTGACGTCGTCCTTACCCTGTACGCGTTCATAATATTTCTTGGTAAGTCCCTGCGGCCGAGTAACCGGGATATTGCTTTTTAAAAGGCTGCGTTTTTCATCCATGGTAAACATGCTGCAGTTCCCGATGAAGCTCTCTTCAATGGACTGCGCGCCGCGGATAAGGAAATTTTTGCCCTTAAAGCGGAACGGCAGCGCTTTCGCAATCCCGGCAAATGCTTTGCGCAGACCGAGCGGAAGCTTTTTGTAGGCCTCAAAATCGTCCGGCTCGTGGTAGATGTTGTATCCGCCGAACAGCTCGTCCGCCCCTTCGCCGGAAAGAACCACTTTTACATACTCGCTTGCCATTTTGGAAACGAAATACAGCGCGATGCAGGAAGCGTCGGCAAGCGGCTGGTCCATATGGTACTGCACCTTACGGATATTTCCCCAGTATTCGTCGGCGGAAATCACCTTGCAGTGATGGTCGACCTTGATTTTTTCGGAAAGATTTTTCGCCCAGTCGATCTCGTTGTACTTTTCGCCGTAGTCAAAACCGACGGTAAAGGTCTTCTGGCCGGAAAAATACGTGGAAACGTAGCTGGAATCCACGCCGCTGGAAAGGAAGCAGCCTACTTCAACGTCGCTGATTTTATGGGCGCTGACGGAGTTCTCAAATACTTTTTCGATCTCGGAAACCGCCTGCTCCTGCGTCATTCCGCCGTCCGCCTCAAATTTCGGCTCCCAGTAGCGGTGCGTTTCCACCTTTCCTTTCCGGTACCATAAATAGTGCGCCGGCATCAGGCAGAAAACGCCCTCGAAAAAGGTTTCGGGCGGTACGGAGTATTCGAATGAAATATAATTGTTGAGGGCATTTTTATTCAGCTTCTTCTCAAAGCCCGGAAAGTCCAGAATGCTCTTAATCTCCGAAGCGTAAACAAAACTGTTCCCGACTTGGGTGTAGTGCATCGGCTTGATGCCGAAAAAGTCGCGGGCGATAAACAGGCTTTTGTCCACCGTATTCCAGATGGCGAACGCGAACATACCGCGCAGCCGGTTCAAAAGTTCCTCGTGCCATTCCTCAAAACCGTGAACCAGCACCTCGGAATCGGTGTTCGTATAAAATTTATGTCCCTTTTCAACCAGGGTTTTACGCAGATCCTGATAGTTGTAGATTTCGCCGTTGAACATGAGCACCAGCGTGCGGTCCTCGTTGTAAATCGGCTGGTCGCCGGTGGAAGCGATATCGATGATGCTCAGACGGCGGAAGCCCATGGAAATATCGCCGTTCACAAAGGTTCCGCTGGAATCCGGTCCCCTGTGGGTTATTTTATCCGTCATCGTTTTAATGACCGCTTCCCGGTCGATGACTTCACCTGTAAATCCGACTAATCCGCACATTTTTAATCCTCCTCGCCGCGGTACTCCCGCAGTACGTTCCGGGCGGTCTGGGAATCCACCGCCGTAAATTCACCGCCGTCGGAAAAACCGACGTTCTCTGCAATTTCAAGTGATTTCCGGTAAACATCCAGCCTTGTGTCCTGGCGCACCGGCTCGCTGCTGCCTTTGAGGAAAAAGGAAAACCCGATCTTCTCCGTCGGTTCATCCGCATAGCAGAAATAACCGGAGGAAACCGATTTTCCGTGCTTTTTTTCCGCAACGTCGGTAAGAGCCAGCTTTACCAGCTCCACCGCAAGGTCATCCATACCGGCCTCGAAAATCAGAACTTTTTCCTTCAGCTCGGTCGGCGTTGTAACCACCCGTTTGGTCAGCTCCCTAAACTGCGGAAATGCTTCGCTGATATCTACGGACTGAAGCGCGCAGTCGTTCCCGTTCGGTACAACATATATCATAAATTTCCGGTCTTTGTCATGGTAAAGGCAAGGATATACCAGCCGCGCCTCATAGCCGCATTCGGGGCATTTCCAGTCAAACAGGGTTTCGTTCAGGATCTTCTCCCGCATCTCCGGGCTCTCTTCTGCACTGATCCCCGGCCACATCTGCGTTTTCACTGCGGCACCGCAGTGCGGGCAGCTCACGTCTTTGCTGATCTGTGTTGACAATTCGGTTCCCTCCTTAAGGAACCGCTGAGTAAATCCCGCTGCGCGTTTGCCCCCCGGTTTTGCGTCTTGGACATCGTCAAAAAGCGTTCCGAATACGGCAGGTATCCGCGCGCTTTTCCCCAGTCAGCCATAAAACCGGCCCGGCATTTTGAGCGCCTGATTTAATCAGCACTTCCTAGTTAACATATTTACTGATTATATCACAGCGGGCAGAAAAAAGGAATAGAATTCCACAATACTGCTATTTTTGCCCGGTTTCCGGCACCTTAAGCAACAAATTGTTAATTGCCTTTGTTCCTGATATAGATTATAATTTAGAAAATTGTCGAAATCAGGAGGCAGCCGGTATGCTGATTTGTATTCAAACCATCCAAAACGATTCCGAGCGCAGTCTTGTGGAAGATATATACCGCAGTCATATCGGTACGATGATTTATATAGCTCAGGGAATCTTAAAAGACCGATACCGCGCGGAAGACGCGGTATCACAGGCATTTCTTAAAATAATTGACAATCTGCAAAAAATTACGTGGTATGACTGTAACAAAACAAGGGGTTTCGTTGTTATTATTGTAAGAAACATCTGCCTGAATATGATAAAGGATGAGAAACACGAGAAAATCCTCCCGTTGGAGCTCTGCGGGGACGTTGCGGAGAACGCGCAGGACGAGCCCCTGAACTTCCTGATTAACGAAGAAACCTATAATTTCATCCTGTCCTGCCTTTCGGAACTGTGCGACAGCCATAAGGATATCCTGCGGCTGAAGCTGATTTACGAATATACCGATGAGGAAATCGCGGATATTCTCGATATTTCCCAGGAAAATGCGCGGGTGCGTCTTCACCGCGCAAAGAAGGCGCTGATTGCGCAAATGCAGAAAAGGGGCGGCAATTATGAAAAAAACGGAACTGAATGACCGGCTTTTCAACACCGTCCTGAAAGCGGCGGTTGAGGAAAACTTTTGGCGGGAACTGGACGAAATGCCGGAGGAAAAGGAACTGCGGCCGGAATATCTGCCCTCGCCCGCGCTGAAGCAGAAAATACGGCAGGCCGTAAAAAAAGGAAACCGCCGGGCGGTTCTCCAAAAAATTCGGAAAGCCGCCAAAAGGGCGGCGGTCATTGCCGTCATCCTGATTTCTGTGGTAATGGGAAGCCTGCTGAGCGTGGAGGCCTCCCGGAACGCGATTTTCAACTCCGTTCTGGAGTGGAAAGCCGACCATGTGGATATCTATTTCCGGCAGGAGGAAAAGCCGCAGCCGGAGGGCACCGGCATCTATAAGCCGCAGTATATCCCGGAGGGGTTTGTGGAA
>DATAML010000016.1:0-2299 GCA_036260545.1 Caproiciproducens sp. | reverse complement strand
GCCGTTCACGTCGCCGCCGTCCCGGTCTCCGCCTGAGTAGTCAAGAACGCTAAGCTCGTCGTTATATAAAAGCGTAAGGATCCCGGTTTGGCCGCCGGGATAAGAGACCTGAAGGTCATAGGTGCTCCCGTATTCAAAAATTCGCTGGGGGAGCAGTTCCGAAGCGGCGAAGCGCCCGCAGGAGGACCATGAGGCGACCGGGGAAACCGCGTCGTCCGAAACGCCGCCGATACCCACTGCCCCCACAGATCTCCCCGAACCAGACCCGGCGCGGGAACAGACGGCAGTTTCCGTACCTGAAACAAAACCGGTGACAAAAAATCAGCAAATGCCACAAGGGTCGGACGGTAGCAACGCGGGCACACTGACAGAAAAGGGCAGTATCCCGCAGAACACCGCTCCGACCGTTCAGGAATCCTACTCCCCCACGCAAACCGTGATTTCCGGGCTGCGCCTGCATGATCTCTGCGCGGACGAAAAAAGCGTTGTGTTCGGCTCCGGCAATCTGACCGTCAGCATTCCAAGCGAATTACTGCTGACTTTGAATCTGAGGGATACGGACACTCTGTCTGTCAAGCTGATGCAGACGGAAAAAAATCAGGTGAAGCTTGCGGTGGATGCTTCCGGCAGAGCCGTTACCGAACTGCCGGGGACTGTGCTGCGGCTGCGGTATACGCCAAAGTCGAAAAATTCTAAGATCAGCGTTTGGAATGACGAGGAAAAAAAGGCGGCTGACGCTGAATTTGACGGCGAATTCCTGCGCTTTTCAGCGAATGCGTCCGGAATCTATACGATTTTAGAAACGGTATCTGTTCCGAAAACATCCAAAGCCGCGCGGAGCGGCGCATTGCCGCTGCTTCCTCTGATGGGCGGAGGCGCGCTTCTTGCCGCCGGAGAAATTGCACTTGTCCGGAGGAAGCGCAATGGATAAGCAGCGTT
This sequence comes from Caproiciproducens sp., assembly GCA_036260545.1. Classification (GTDB taxonomy): domain Bacteria; phylum Bacillota; class Clostridia; order Oscillospirales; family Acutalibacteraceae; genus DATAML01. The sequence continues at coordinate 1,360 of DATAML010000016.1, read as the reverse complement.
CCGCGCCGCGGCTCGTTCTGGCACTGGCTCTGACAATCCTTTTTTCTTCCGCCGTGTTTCTCTTTTTTAATCGCTTCGACAATAAATACACGCAGAACACGCCGCAGGCCATCAACGGAGCGCTGTATGTTTCGGAAGAGGACTGGACGAATACACCCACCCGCTATCTGCGGGACGGCTGGCGCTACTATACGGACCGCCTGCTTACGCCGGAAACGCTGGCACGGCAGGGCGATGATTATCAGTATATTTCCATCGGTGAGGAATCAAATTTTGCCGCGGACAATCCGCAGGGCAATCCCCATGGCAGTGCCAGCTACGCGATGACTTTATATCTGCCGGAAAAAGAACACTCCTATGCCATTGAACTGCCGGAGGTTTATTCCGCCTATCGTTTTTATATCAACGGAAAACGGACACTGCAGATGGGCGAACCGGATGCGGATGCCTACCGCGACCGGACCCAGTGCCGCATAATTACCTTTGAAGGCTCCGGAAAAACCACGCTGCTGCTGGCTGTCAGCGACTACTCATGGGTGTACAGCGGCCTTGTTTATCCGCCGGCCTTCGGTGAACCGCTGAACCTGAACACCAGCCGGGGAGTGCGCATCGGTTTCTGCCTGATTATGCTCACGGTGACGGTCATGCTCGTTATTTTTACGCTCTATCTTGCAATCCGGACACAGGGCCGCAGAAGCAATATGTGGCTTTTCTCCCTGCTGTGCCTTGCAACCGCGGTATTCATTTCTTATTCCGTCGTGCATGGCATCCTGCTGCTTCCGATTCAGCCGTGGTATTCCGTTGAACTGTGCAGCGGATATCTGGTGACGCTGCTTGTCATTCTTCTCCATAACCGTATTTGTGAGGCGGAACGTCACGCGCAGATCATCAGCGGCATTGCGGCGGGTGCGGTCTTTGTTGTATCTCTGCTTTACGGGCTGTCTGCCGCGCGGCTTACGCTGCCGGTGATGACCGCCTATTCCCGTCTGGTTTTTGGCATGAAGCTGTTTACCGCCATATATCTGCTGGCGACCGCAGCCGTCGCGGTGCGCCGCAGCATAGGGAAAGCAGCCGTGCTGCTGTGCGCGGACATGATATATGCCTGCGCCTTTGTATGGGATCGGCTGCTGCCGAATTACGAGCCCATCCTGGGCGGCTGGTTTCAGGAATGGGGCAGCGTGAGCCTAATTGCCGCAATCGGTGTGGTGCTTGGGTATGATGTGGCGATGGGATACCGGCACAGCCTTGTGTACGCGGAGGAGCAGCGGCAGATGAAACGCCAGCTCGCCATGCAGGTGGAGCACCTGCGGCAGATGAACCAGAAGGTAGATGAAAGCGCCAAGCTGCGCCACGACTTCCG
>DATAML010000220.1:0-10441 GCA_036260545.1 Caproiciproducens sp. | reverse complement strand
AACAGTGAAAGGTATTGTTGAGGAGCGCGCCGTGGAACTCGGCGAGTACATAATCGAGAATAAGACCACTGTGCGAGGCGCGGCAAAAAAGTTTGGTGTAAGCAAATCTACCGTACATACGGTTGTAACTTAAATGAACGGTTTTCCGTAATAATTAAATAAACAAAAAGCCAGGGATTCCGGTACTCTCAAATAAAGAGAGACGGAGTCCCTGGCTTTTTTTTTTAGGAAAGAATCTCCGCGGCGCTGTTAAATTCAGAACAACGCAGTCTGCCTGTGGGAATCGCCGCTTGGCTTTACGCCCTTCTCTACGGTTAGCCGCACAGAAGCGTGTGCCTTGGAAATCAGTTTTCCCTTCTCGTCGTACACATCAAACATGATGTAGGTTAATCCCGCTTTCAAACCGGTTACCTGATAGTTGCCGTTTTTAAGTCTTGCAATTGAAGCAATGCCTTTCGCGGAGGAAAACACCTTAACGGTGCAGCCCTTCGCGCCGGCCAGCTTCACGCCGATTTCGTAACGGTCTTTCGTTGCTGTGGTGTAGTTTTTTGTATCGAGCACCAGGGAGCGCACCGCGTTCGGCAGCAGCACATAATCGGAGCAGTGGCTGATCTGCACGGTCACGTTTCCGTTTGCGTCCACCACATAGGCGTTTTTGTCCAGCGGCTCGATTTGCTTTGTGGCCGGGTTGTAGTAGTAGAAATAGAGCGTCTGGCCCGGTTTAAAGCCTTTTTCCAGTGCGGAAATCTTTACGCTTGCAGCAGACGGAAGCAGTCCGCTGTAATCAAAGGAAAGCACCAGTCCCCTGTTGCTCGGGGTAACTGCGTTTACCGTGTTTACCTCGGTCGTAAGATGGACGCTCATGGAAATATTGACGTCCTTAACCGGCACCGTGGATTTTGCCAAATCCTCGCCCTTAAAGGTCCAGCTGTAGGCAAGCTGCTGGGTATCCGCGTTTTTTACCTGAATGGTCACATCCGTGAGGTTTTCTTTTGCCGCCTCAAGAATTTCTTTATTGGCATTGATGTTGACCGAAAGGTTTGGATTCGTATCTTTTGCCACTTCGGAAGGAACCGTTACGGTCAGCTCCACGTCCTTTTTCGCGGCCAGCTGCTGCTTTATGGCATCCGTCGGAACATTAATGGTTACCGCTGTCTTTTTGGCTCCATCCGCGACGCTTCCGTTTGTGGACGTTCCTGTGTCGTCGGTCGTGATATTGGTTATTACGGTTTCAATATTCGCGGTATTCCCGTTTACGGACACCCTGTCCGCCTTCGGCGTCACAGTGACGGTATTGCCGGCCGGGTCCACCTTGGTTACGTTGTTGTAGGACGGAGCCTTTGTGTCGGAGCCGCCGGAATGCTTATCGGAGCCGCCGCCCGCCGCCGTTACGGTGACGGTGCAGGACGCCGTTTTGCCGCCGTCCGCCGTTGTAACGGTGATGACGGCCGTGCCTGCCGCCACCGGGGTAACCACGCCGTTCGATACGGACGCGACGCCGGAATCGCTTGACGACCAGGTCACGTTTTTATTTGACGCGTCAACGGGATCAATGGTTGCCGTAAGGTTTCCGGTTGCTCCTCCAACTGTCAAAGTCATCTTAGACTGATTCAGCGTCACGCCGGTTACGGCTTTGGAACCGGATTTATCCTTGTAACATGCCGTATAGGTAACATCGTCCTCAATAGCCAGCGCGGCAAGCTGCGCGCTGGTCAGCAGTGTTTTGCCGCCGTCGCAGCTCCAGCCCGCAAATTCGTAGCCGGTATTCGGTGTAACCGCCGGGATAGACTTGAGTTTGCCGCCGACATTTACTGTTTCGCTGGTACTGCCGCTGATGCTTCCGTTCGCTCCGGCGTTATAGGTTACGACGGAGGTATTGGTCAAGCACTTCATTACTGTCGTTTTGTTGCTATTCGCGCCGTCTCTGTATAACACATAAGGCACTCCATCCTTAATTTGTATAGATGGGTATGACGCTTTCCCCGCGGAAAATCCAGCTGCTCCGACAGATTCCCAGTCTGTTCCGTTATAGCGAAGAACCGTTGCTTTGCCGTCGTTTCCTCCGTCACGATACGCGACATAGGGTGTTCCATCCTTATCGGTCGTGATACAGGGCTGAGAAGCATCCCCTGCTGAGATTCCTTCACCCCCAACCACTTCCCATTTGGAATTCGCCGCGCTGTACTTCATTACGGTGAGATTTCCGGCTCCGCTGTTCATAAGGTTTGCTGCAAGTAAGTATCCGCCGCCAACATATGCCACATAAGGAATACCGCTCTTGTCAACCGCAAGAGACATATCAGAAGCTCTATCGGGAGAGAATCCTTCCCCTCCTACTGTTTCCCAAGCAGAACCGTTATATTTCTTAACTGTCGTTTTAACGTCATTCTCTTGATCCTGATACAGAACAAACGGATTTTTATTTGCGTCGATGCAAATATGGCATTTTTCCATACCCCCCGCCGAGAATCCCGATGCGCCTACTGTAACCCATTTGGAACCGTCGAATTTCATTACGGTCGCCTTATCATAGTTTTCTTCATCCTCATATATCACATAAGGCATACCACCCGCATCGATTGCTAAAGAAATATCGTTTACTTTCCCAGCAGAAAAGCCCGCTGAACCCACTGCAATCCAGCTGGAACCGTCATACTTCATAACGGTCGCCTTGCCACTGCCGGAGTCTCCGTTATCGTCATATGCCACATAAGGCGTACCGCTTGCGTCGAGTGCTAAGGAAACATCATCCGCCTCGCCTTCTGAAAAGCCCGAATTTCCCACAAGCTTCCAACCGTCCGCTTCCGTATATTTCATTACGGTTGCCTTATAATTATTGTCTGCGTCAGAATAGGCCGCATAAAGGGCTCCGTTCCTATCGGCAGCCAAGGAAGTATATTTTGCCGCCCCGGCTGAAAATCCCGGATCTCCGACTTTGATCCAACTAAAAGCTTCTTTTTTGAAATACGCGGTATAAGTCACGTCACCGCAAATTGTCAGAGCGGCAAGTTCCTCGCTCGTCAATTTGGTCACTCCGCCGTCGCTGCTCCAGCCGGTGAATGCGTAACTGGCATCGGCCGTGGGCGTCGGAATTGACTGCGGACACGATCCAGACGCCACAATTTCGCTTATACTGTCGCTGATACTTCCGTGTGCTCCTGATTGATAAGTTACAGTGTATCCTACGGCATCGGTTAATGTACTGACGCTTATCTTGCAGTCGTTGCCGCGATCCATATATGCCACAAGAGGCGTTCCGCTGTCATCTATCCCGATTGATGTATACTCTGCCTGACCTTTTGTAAATCCCGCTGTACCCACGGTTTCCCAGCTTAATGTTTGTGCATTGTACCTTTTCACGGTCGCCTTATAATCGTTTGCTATATCCTCATATGCAACATATGGCGTATCGCTGCCGTCGATTGCAAGAGAAGTATAAGCGGCACTGGAGGCAGAAATGCCGGCAGTTCCCACGGGTACCCAGTTTGTATTATTATATTTCATGACGGTCGCTTTGCCATAGTTTCCATTATCCGTATATGCAACATAGGGCGTGCCGCTGCCGTCGAATGCAAGTGAAATATGATTGGTTGAGCCAGTCGAAAAGCCGCCTGCCGTTCCCACGGTTTCCCAGTTTGATGTTTCCTTATTGTATTTTATCACCGTGGCCTTACAGCCATTGTTATTATCCCCGTATGCCACATAAGGGGTATTTTCGCTGTCAAATTTTAGCGATACACAGTAAGCGCCTACATTCAGAGAACCTACTGATTTCCAACTGCTGTTCTCATACTTTATCACACATAAATTACCCTGGCCATTACAATACGCTACATACGGAACCCCGTCATGGTCGGCTGAAATGGAAGATGCGGGAATACCGCAATTCAGCCCAGTTCCGATAGATTCCCACGTTTCGCCGTTGAATTTCTGAACTACTAGTTTACAAGTGTTTTCAACATCGCGATACGCCACATACGGAGTCCCGCTGTCGGTAACCACGATGGATATGTTCTGGATAGCCCCAGACGAAAAGTCCTCCGCGCCCACATTTTCCCAGCCCGCGCCGTTGTATCTCTTCACGGATGCCTTGTCGTTATGGCTGTAGTCCGAATAAGCAACATAGGGATGGCTGCCGCTGTCCTGCGTCATTCTAAGCTGATAGGATGCTCCCGTAAACCCTGAATCTCCCACATACATCCAGACCTTCGTCATCGTTTGGGCCGACGCGGACACCGGTATCATCGTTAAGACGAAAGAAATTACTAAGAGCATGCTTAAAACCTTTTTTGATATTGCTTTCATATTCCCACTCCTTTTATATTTCGCTGAAATATTACAAATTTGATTTATTTGCGACAATTACTATATCACAGGGTTCTGAAATGATTCTGAAATTTAAAATAAGGAAAAAGCCTGAAAAAGCGCACAGCACCGCGCTTTTTCAGGCTTAAATGGAAATGTTAAAAACAGATTAATTTTTAATTCAGCAATTTTCTTGAAAAAAATTTCTGAATTCCGCGTCCGGCTTTGTCTGAAGCTCCTGTTTCAGCAGCTTTGCGTACGCCTTATAGGCGCCCCTGAACTTTTCCGCATTTCCCTCACGCATATAAAGCTCCAGCAGGGCGCGGTTTCCCGTGTCGCTGAGGGGATTTTCGGCAACAAGCATGACAAGGGTCTTTTCGCTTTCCCGGACGTTTCCGGTATCCGAATAATAATTTGATATCTTCAAAAGCAGCTTTTCATATTGAAGCTCCAGTTCCGTGCGGATTTCCTCCGCCCAGAGATAGTCCTCAGCCTGCAGGTAAGTGCCGCGGTACAGCCCGGAGATTTCCTCCGCTTTCCGTATGTTTTCCGTACCAACATACGGGTTTGAACGGTTGAATTTCACAAAATCGATATAATCGCAGACCCCGTCGGATGCGTGGAACGTATAATTGCCGGTAATGGAAATACTGCCGCCCGTATCGAGGGCTCCAAGCGTACGGCGCAGGTTGTAGGCTGTCACATGCAGGAGATTGACGGTCTTTTTGTCGTCCCCGCCTCCAAAAATATTCTGTATGAGTTCTTCACGCGTCACGGTTTCTTCATAATGGCAGATCAGGTAGGCAAGCATTTCTCTTGCCTGACGCGTCGCAAATTTTACGGGCAATTTTTCATCGCCTCCGCTGAATACTTCAAAATTTCCGAAACAGCGGATACAAGCTTTCGATTCATGATGCCCCTGCGGCCTGCGGGAGTCCAGTTGTTCCTTCAAATAGGCAATGGTCTTTGCCAGGCGCCTTTCCGACGCCGGTTTCAGGATATAATCCAGCGGGTAAGCCTTAAAAGCTTCCAGTGCGTATTGGGAATAGGCCGTAACAAAAATAATGACAATGCCGGCGTGCAGCTCTTGAATTTTCAGCGCGAGCTCAAGGCCGTTTGTCCCCGGCATGTCGATATCCAGAAAGACCGCGTCCGGTTTCAGCTCGGCCAGCGCATCCAATACCCCGCCGGCGCCCTGAACAGAGCCTGCAATTTCGACCGTATCGAATTTCCGGAGCTGATATTCCATTTCTTCCAGAGCCGGCAGCTCATCATCCACCAGAAGAGCCCTGATCATCATCCGTTTCCCCCTATGCGCGGCAGCTCCATATACACGTCAAGGCCGCCGCCCTCCATATTTTTTATGCAGAGTGATATGCCGTACAGCTTTTTAAGGCGTTTTGTAATATTGAAGATTCCCACGCTCCTGCCGGTGTCTTCTCCCGCTATCAGGCGGTCGGCTTTTTCCGGGTCAATTCCGTCTCCGTTGTCCGTTACGCCGATTCTCGTTGTTTCGCCGCTCCGTTTTACATAGATCAGAATCTTGCCTCCGTCCGGCTTGGGGCGTATTCCGTGGACGACCGCATTTTCCACAAGAGGCTGCAGAATGAGCGGCGGCACCATAATGCTTTCATCGTCAATATCGTACTCAACCTGCAGCTTTTCGCCGAAGCGCGCCTGCTCCAAGATAATGTAGGAACGCACAAATTCCAGTTCGCTTTCAATGGGGATTACATCGTTGAGGTCTTTGAAGTCAAAGCAGCCGCGCAGATAGCTGCTGAACTCCATCAGCAGTTCCTGGGCGCGCGGCACATCCTTGCGCGACACGGAGAGAATGGTATTTAAGGCATTGTGAATAAAATGCGGACGTATCTGTGATTTCAGGAACTTTAATTCCGTCTGACGCTCCCTTTCGGAAGAAATCTGTAATTGAGCCAGAGCTTCGTCTTTCTTTTGTATGGTCAGTGCAAAGCTCTCCGCCAGCACATGCGCCTGCATCAGCAGCAGAAGGAAAAAGCAGATCGGCGTCAGCTCGAAAAATCCCGCCGTAATAACGCTGTTCTGATACATAACGTCAAAAGCCGCGCCCAGCAGGAGAATGATGCAGCCGGTAAGAAGAAGCGCGGCATGCGCCCGGTCATGCCAGATTGCGCGGCACATTTTTATAAAAATATAAATTGATATGAGAAGAAACACAAATTCGGCTAAATAGACAAAGTTTGTAAAAAAAGACACCGGCGTAAGCAATGTCAGAGCGGACATAAACGCCGCATAACCGTATAAGACAACTTTTATAGGCTTTTCCGTAAATTCGCAGGGAAACAGCTGCCTCAGCAGCGCTGTCAATATTACCGGGAACCAATAAAGGACCAAATAGTCCATACCGATGATATATTTAAAAGGGAGAAACGAAAGGATCGTATTGAATAGATAGCTTCCGTGCAGCAAAGTCCGGCAGGCGGAAATAAAACAAAGGACTGCAAAATACAGATTGCTTTTTTCCTGTCTGCGAAACATAAAAATGGAAAAGTAGATAAAGGCCATTACGCAAAGGCTTCCCAGAATAAACAGGTCGCGGCAAAGAATTCCTCTTTCTATGCCGAAGACCCGTCCGGGATCACCCAGATACAGCGTATACCACATCCCGCCGCGCGAATAAGTATAATTGGAAACCTGTATGATGAGATCAAACGTATCGCGTCTGGGGGTAAATACTACCTGTCTGGGCAAAAACTGCGGTTTTCCTATTTCCGGGATGTTTGAAACCGTCCCGCCGGATGCTATGAGGTCATCGTCGACATAAAGGCGGTAGGCGGTGGAAAACGTGGGAATCCAGAGCGCCAGCGGTTTCCCGTTCTGGGCTCCGGTTATTTTCAGCCGGTAGGTCCCGAATCCGAAGCCCGGAAGGTTTTCCCCTTTAATCCGGTAACGATTCCAGACCTGGGGGACATTTTGAATCAAATCAGGCTTTACCCCACTTCTTAAATCCTGATAAGTAATCAGCCGGTTCCAGTAAAACTCCCAGTCCCCGCCGAGCGAAAGGACTTTGTCGTTCCGGCTGCTCCAGCCGGAAATGTCAACAGCCCCGTTTGTTATTGGCAGCTTTTTCCCGGTGCTTGTATGAACATACAAAAGCAAAACGTTTGTCAGCAGTGCGGTGATAAAAATAATAGCAAAAAACGAAACCGCCTGTTTACGATACTTCATTCTTAATACCTTTTAATCTCTAATTCATTTTCATATATCAAAAAGCAACAGGATCTTTCTTATTATTTATAAGATAGAAAATGTAAATTGTCAACACCTTCCAAATAACCGCAGCAGTTTATACTGTTCTCCTGGGCTGCCTCCCACCGGCGGTGAGAATGCGACAGGGCGAAAAATCAACCGCAAATATATCTATTCTGGGGAATCGCATTACGCCGGTTGGAATAAGAAAGCCCCTAAGCAGGCAGAGAAGTTTCTGCATGCTTAGGGGCTGCATTTCAGTTCAGTTTACTTTTATAATTTCGGCTCAAAAATGCCGACCTGCCTTTTGGAATCGCCGTGCGGCTTCTTATTGACCACAACATTGATTCTTGTTGACGCATGGGTAAGGAACTTTCCTTTTCCATCATATACGTCGAACATGATGTATGCCTGACCGTTACTCAGGGCGGTCGCCGTGTAGTTCCCGTTTGCAAGCTTTATCACCCCGGCTACTGCAGGATTGGCTGAATAAACCTTCATGTATCTTTTTTCCGCACCCTGAAGATTAACGCCGATCTGATATTGGCCTGCTGCGGGCATATTGTATTCATGGGTGTCCAGAGTAATGAAGCAGTTTGAAATCTGTGAAACCGCATAGCAGCCGTTTACCTGGCTGGTTTTGAAAATCAGCATGCCGTTTTGCAGCGCTGCGCCCATGTCGGTTAATGTGCCTGTGGCCGCATTATACAGATATACATGCACATTTCCGCTCATGCCGCTGGGAACGGGCAGCTTCACGGTGACTTCGCCCGAAACATCCGTGACAGCGCCGTTTTGGTCAAGCAGGTTTGCCTGATAGATCACCGGATTTCCAACGGTTACAATTTTTTTATCCGTATTGAAAATCCTATCGACCGCTATGGTCTCCTTCTCGGCAGTGCCTTTTACGGAAGTTTCAAACGTCAGTCCGGTTACACCGGCCGGAAGCGCTGCTCCGGAAAGGTCGACGGTTGTTCCGGTGGAAGCGGCGGTAACCGTGGCCGGAAGAGCTGTATTTTCCTTTGAGGAGGAGCTGCTGCCGGAAGAATGGCTCTTCTCTCCGACGGTAACGGTAATCTCGGGCAGAACCGCTCCGCTGTCAAGCACATAGCCGCTGTCAAGCTCAATTTCAGGGGTAAAGACGTAGGTTCCTGCAACGGTCGGATCAAAAGTCACATTGCATGCCCAGTTTTTCACCCTTACCCATACTCCGGAAATTTCATTCGCGACTGCTTCGAGTTTTTTGGGAAGGCTCAGCGAAGCAAAGGTCGTCCCGTTGGATACCTGCCGTGTTTGAACGGAGGGCACGAGCTTCACAAAAGAAGTAATGATTTTGTCCAAAGGCTTATCCGGTGCCTTAACCACGGTTAAGACTGCAACGGACGAAACGGTTTTTGCAGACGCTCCGTCCTTCTTGTTGACGGCAACGCAGCGATACTTCGTGCCGCTGTCCGAAACAGCAAGCTTGCCGGTGGTATAGCTTTCGCCCGTCGCGCCGGAAATGTTGCTCCAGTCTTTCCCGTTGGACGAAATCTGCCATTGATAAGTGACGGTTCCTCCGCCCGTAACCGAGGCTTCCGCCGTAAACGTTGCCGTTTCTCCGCTATCTTTGGTTGCATTTTCCGGCTGCACGGTAAAGACCGGTGCTTCCAGTATGCCCACCGTCAAAGAGGCGGGGTCGGATATTACGGTTTTTGTTTTTCCGCTGGAGATGTTTTTGCTCGTTACCGCACAGCGGAAGAGGGTATTGTTATCCGAAACCGTGAGGGCGTCGGTGGTATAGCTTGCGCTGTTCGCACCGGTTCCCGCGCTCACGGCAGTCCATGTTAAACCGCCGTCGGTGGATTTCTCCCACTGATAGGAAAGCGTACCGCCGTCGGCTGTCTCCGCTTTCACGGTAAACGCAGCGGTTGCGCCGCTGTCCTTCGCCGCGTTTGCCGGCTGTTGGGTTATAACCGGAGCCGCGGCATCCAGTACCGACAGGGTGGCTTCCAGAGTGATGTTCTTTGCTGCCCCGTTATTGGAATTTGTCACAATACACCGGTATTTCGCGCCGTTGTCGGAAACAGCAAGCTTTCCGGTGGTATATACGGCGTCCTTTGCCCCTGCGATATCCGTCCATGTTCCGTTTACAGACTTCTGCCACTGGTAGGAAAGCGTGCCGCCGTCGGTAACCGAAGCCGTAACAGTAATTTTGGCTGTCTGTCCAGCGTAAACGGGCGCATCACAGTCTATTCCGCCCTTTGGAGCCGCCACGGGGTTCACAGTCAGGGCTGCCGCGTTTGATGTTACGGCTGCCGATGTGCCGTTTTTGGTATTCGTTACAACACAGCGGTACTTTGTACCGTTATCCGCATAAGCGAGCGTACCGGTGGTATAGCTTGCGGTTTGTCCGCCAGTTCCTCCGGTTACGGAATTCCAGTTTAAACCTCCGTCGGTTGATTTCTCCCACTGGTAGGAAAGCGTGCCGCCGTCGGCTGCCGCCGCCCCAACGGTGAAGGTTGCCGTTTCACCGATATCCGCGGATGAATCCTTGGGCTGCGGGGAGATGGCCGGCTTGGCCGTATTCAGCTTCAGGGTTGCCGCGTTTGAGTTTGCGCTTGCGATTGTTTCGTTCTTGCTGTTGGTTACAACGCAGCGGTACTGTGTTCCGTCATCGGAAGCGGTAAGCGTTCCGGTGGTGTAACCGGCGTCTTTCGCGCCTTCAATGTCTGTCCATGTTCCGCTTACAGACTTCTGCCACTGGTAAGTAAGCGTACCGCCGTCAGAAGCCGTCGCTCCAACGGCAAAAGTCGCCGTTGTGCCGATATCCGCGGCGGTGTCCTTGGGCTGCGGATTAATGGTCGGCGTTGCCGCCTGTATGTTCAGAGCTGCGGCGTTTGATGTTGTTTTGGTCTGCGCTCCGTCA
>DATAML010000219.1:0-3257 GCA_036260545.1 Caproiciproducens sp. | reverse complement strand
TTGTAGTCCGCCGACCAGTTGCCCTGGTACATCATCAGCCCGCCGTCCTTCCTCTTGGCGAGGTAGGTGGCTTTGTCCAGCTGGGTGATTTTTACCTTGACTCCGATCTGCCCGAGCAGGGATTGAATGACCTGGTTGCACTGCAGCGTTTCTGCGCTGTCGTTGGCCTGGAAAATTTCAAGGTCAAAGCCGTTGGGATAACCGGCGTCCGCCAGCATCTGCTTTGCTGCGTTTACGTCGTATTTGATTTCCTTTGCGTCCTTATTGTAGCCCAGAATATCGCTCGGAACAATGGTGTTGGCAACCACGCCTTCGCCGTCGTACATCTGATCCAGAATGCTCTTGCGGTCAATCGCCATCTGAAGGGCTTTGCGGACTTTCACATTGTCAAGCGGCTTGACGGATTCGTTGAATGCGTAGTAATAAATACCCGCGATAGGGCCGCTGACAATATTGTTCTTCCATTTGTCGCTCTTCTTGAAGTAGGAAATCTGGGAACGGGAACCGGCGGTATCGAATACGTCCAGCTCTCCGTTTTCAAACATCATTTTTGCCGTATTCGCGTCGGTCACGATCTTGAAACGGACACCCTCCAGCTTTGGAGCGCCTTTGAAGTAGTTCGCGTTTTTCACCAGAAGAATTTCGCTGTTTACCGTCCAGCTCTTTACGGAGAACGGGCCGGTTCCTACGGTTGAGGCCGGGTCGATGCCGAATTTGTCGCCCGCGGCTTCCGTGGCCTTGCGGTTATAGATGGAAGCGCCCGGAACCGCAAGATTGGCGAGGAACGGCGCAAACGCTTTTTCCAGCGTCATCTGCACGGTGTAATCGTCCACCGCTTTGATGCCTGCGACGGTTTTAGCCTTGCCGTCAAAAACATCCTGTGCGCCCTTGATCATATTATAAACATCCGTATTGTCCGCTTTTGTATTCGGGTCCATCATGCGGTTTACGGTAAACACAACGTCGTCGGCTTTGAACTCTTCGCCGTTGCTGAATTTTACGCCCTTTTTGAGGTGGAACGTATAGGTGAGGCCGTCCTTGGAAATTTCCCAGGATTCCGCCAGACCGGGGACGATCTTTGTCTGGTTGTCCACTGTCTGGCATTCCACCAGACGGTCAAAAATATTCAGCGGAACGCCGTAATATTCAGTGGTTTTCTGCACATCCAGAGTGGTCGGGTTTTCATCGGAACCCATGGAAACATTTAAGTAGCTGTCCACCGCTGCAGAAGCCTTGCCCGTGCTCTGCGCACCGGAAGCGGTCTGGCCTGCGCCGGAATTTCCGCACGCGGTCAGTACAGTCGCACACATCAGTATCAGCGACAGAACTGCCGTAAATCTCTTCTTCATAATTTACCCTCCAATAATATACTCATAATACTACTATAAACTACAAATTTCAAACTGGTTGTTGAAATTCATAAAGGGTTTGCTGAAATGAAAAACGGGCGCTCCATTTTTTCATTCTGCAGCGCCCTTGCCATAAAAGTAGTTTAAGTATATATAATGTGATTTTAAATGTCAACCGAAACGGGCAATTTTTTGAAGTAATCTAAAGAATTTCCTGCATATTGCACACATGCGGAAAGAAAAAAACCGTAAATCTGCAGCGCACGGCAAGCGGCAATGCAAATTTTATTGCTTTAAATCGGTGCAAACCATCAGTCCAGAATTTCCACCCAGTAGCCGTCCGGGTCGGATATAAAATACAAATCCATGTCATGGTTTTCGTAGCAGATGCAGCCCATCTGTTTGTGAAGTTCATAAGCTTTTTTCTTATCCTCCACCTGGAACGCGATATGGATTTCGTTATCGCCGAGGTTATACGGCTCCTTGCGGTCGCGCATCCAGGTCAGCTCAAGCAGGTAGTCGCTTTTTCCGTCGCCTAGGAACACAATGGTAAACGCGCCGTCCGCGGCGTTGATCCTGCGCACCTCACTCAGACCGAGCGCCTGGTTGTAGAAAGCGATGCTTTTGTCCAGATTTAACACGTTGAAATTGGTATGAAGAAATTTTGCACTCATAAAAACACCTCCAATAATACTAAATATTATAACCGCACACTTGATTTCATACAACTGTCCATGGAATTATAAAATGAAGTTTTTCGCCTGACCGTTTTATGGTATAATATCATTAATAAAAGGTTCGCTGAATACGTGTTCTGCCGCGGATTTTAAAATCAGCGCTGCCTTCAATACGAAAGGAACAGGGGGATACGGGATGGAAGAAATCAGGGCGGGGCGTTACCGCCATTTTAAGGGCAACGAATACCGGGTGTTGTATCTGGCGCGGCATTCCGAAACGCTGGAGCCGATGGTGGTTTATCAGGCGCTTTACGGCGAACGCGGTATCTGGGTGCGCCCCGCCTCCATGTGGAACGAAACGGTGGAGCGTGACGGGAAAACATATAAACGGTTTACCTATATCGGAGAATGACATGAACATACAAATATTCGGAAAATCAAAATGCTTTGATACTAAGAAGGCGGAGCGCTGGTTCAAGGAACGGGGAATCAAGTTCCAGAGCATCGACGCAGCGAAATACGGTATGAGCAAGGGTGAATTCAGCTCCGTAAAAACGGCGGTCGGCGGTCTGGACGCGCTGGTTGATGAAAAATCGCCGGACGCCGTGCTGTTGAAATACCTTGCGTATGAAAGCGATAAAGAGGCGAAGCTGCTGGAAAATCCCAAGCTATTTAAAACGCCGGTCGTGCGCAACGGAAAACAGGCTACGGTCGGCTACAAGCCGGAGGTATGGGAAACCTGGAAATAAATACATGAAACGGGGGATTACAATGAAAATCTTAATTGCTTATGCGGGAAAATCCGGAACTACGGAGAAATGCGCAAAGCTGCTTCAGGGGAAGCTGCCGGGCGCGGCTCTGGCCGACCTGAACCGCGAAATGCCGGAGATCGGGGAATACGATACCGTAATCGTCGGCGGCTCCATTCGGATGGGGCAGCTCCATAAAAAGGCAAAGGCGTTTCTTGCGCGGAATTCGGCAGGATTGCAGGCAAAAACAGCGGCGTACTTTATTTGCTGCGGTTTTGCGGATGGCGCGCAGCAGTTGTTTGAAACCAATTTTCCGAAAGAACTGCTTGGCAGCGCGGCGGGTTATGAATGCTTCGGCGGCGAGATGAATCTTGACCGGCTGCACGGCTTCGACCGGTTTGTGGCAAAAATGGCTTTAGAGTCATCACACGGGCAAAAAGCGGCTCCTTCGCATATTTTGGAGGAAAATATCGATAAGCTCG
>DATAML010000216.1:0-10254 GCA_036260545.1 Caproiciproducens sp. | reverse complement strand
CTGGAACTGCAGAAGCTGTTTATTCAGCTTACAAATGCTTAAGGGGGCTGCCGCTATGAATAAAACGTCATTAAAAGTACCGATAAAATACCTGTTGTTTACCTACCGTAATACCATGCTGGTTATGTACCTCTGCGTTTACCTTCTCGCCGCTTTTACCGCTGTTTTAAACGCAATAGTTTCTCCCGGTGATTCTGCCACCATGGTAATGGAATCCGTTACGGCAATCACTATTTTTGTTATTGGTTTAAATTCATTTAAAGAGGATTTCAAATTCTTTTCGGCAAACAGTATCTCCCGAAGAACGCAGTTTTTCAGCACGGCCGCGGCACTCGGGATACTGTCCGTAATATTTGCCTTTATTGATACAATCAACAGCATCCTGTTTTCTTGCATCCCTTTGTTAAACTATCACTCAATCTTTGCTTATATTTATGAAGCACGCTATAACAGCCCTTCACTCAGCGCACAGCTGATTTTCGAGAATTTCTTCTGGCTGATTTTTCTTTACTTCTGGTGTTCCATGCTCGGACTGTTTATCACCACGCTGTATTACCGGATGAACAAAGGACTAAAGATTGCGGTTTCCATTGCGGTTCCTATATTGCTGATTTTTGGGCCTGACCCGCTCGACCGTTTTACCGGAGGCAGGTCAACCAACTTGATTTCCGCGATATTCCGCTTTGCTTTCTTTGGCAACTATCAAGACCATAACCCTTATATCGGAATGCTCAGCATGTTTATTTTCGCGGCATTTTCCGCCGCGCTGGCGTTCGTCCTTGCGCGGAAAGCCGACATCAAGAAATAACTTTTATCAGGCACGCTGTACTCGAAAGGGGCAGCGTGCTTTTATTTTGAATAAAAGAAGGACTTTCGGCACATAATATGGATAAATTTACTATTGAGGTGCTGAATATGACCCATCTGCAGTGTGACGTTAAAAACTGTGCCAATTACAAGGATGAA
Source organism: Caproiciproducens sp. (assembly GCA_036260545.1). Taxonomy (GTDB): domain Bacteria; phylum Bacillota; class Clostridia; order Oscillospirales; family Acutalibacteraceae; genus DATAML01. The sequence continues at coordinate 9,288 of DATAML010000216.1, read as the reverse complement.
CTGTGCTGCAAGCCGGATATTAAAATTGACGGCCCGTGCGCCTGCGGCTGCGAGCAAACCTGCTGTTCCTCCTTTTATGACGCCGGTTCTCCCGGCGCGGAGAATTCAATCGGCTACAATAATCTGCCGAACCTTGCTCTGGAGATTGACTGCTCCGCAAATAACTGCGTGTATAACAAAAATAACAGATGCTATGCGGATGAAGTCAGTGTAAACCCGGAGGCAGATTACCCGGATACCGCAGCCAAAACGGAATGCTCTACGTTCCGGTTCCGGTAACGCCGCGCGGCTCTGCGCAGATTTTTCCCCAGCCTGAAGAAACGGACGGAGCCGAACCGGCGCCGTCCGTTTCCTATTTTATAAATTCATTCGCGCTTACATCGAACAAGCCGGAATCCGTAATGCGGAGCTCGGGAATAACCGGCAGTGAGAGGAACGAAAGGTTCTGAAACACGTCGATATCCTCTGGTACGCCCATCCGGTGAGCCGCCTCCGTCATTTCCTTCAGTTCCCGTATCATGTCCGTATCACAGTTGTCGGTAAACAGCCCCGCTACAGGCAGTGGAAGGGTTTTCACCGTTTTGCCTTCCCTTACGATGGCATACCCGCCGCCGCAGGCCTGCAGTTCCGCCACGGCCGCGCGCATATCCGCGTCATTGTCGCCGATCACGATCAGGTTGTGGGCATCGTGCGCCACGGTGGAAGCGATCGCGCCGTTCTTCAGGCCGAAACCCTCCACGGCACCCAGTCCGATGCGGCCGGAGCCGTCGTGCCGCTGGACGACCGCGATTTTAAGCAGGTCATCCCGCGGGGTAAATAGGCCGTCCTTTGCCGGAAGCCGCAGCATGAGCTTTTTCGTGGTGATCTGGCCGGGCATTACGCCCATTACCGGGAATTCGCCCTCCATGCGCAGCGCAAAGCAGCCCTCCGTAAGTTCCGGAATATGGACGCTGTGCAGAATCCGGCCGGCCGCTTCGGTTCTTTCGCCGGAATATCTCATATCCCGTATGGATACGCCGCCTTTGTAAACGTCGGATATGGAAAGATCATTCAAGCTGTCCAGCACAACCAAATCCGCCCGGCAGCCGGGAGCCACCGCGCCGACGTCCGTTAACCCGTATGCGCGCGCGGCGTTCAGCGTGGCGAGCTTGATCGCTTTTACCGGGTTAAGCCCCAGGTTGATTGCCATTCGGATATTGTTGTTGATGTGCCCCCTGCGGACGATATCGTCAAGGTGGACGTCGTCCGTGCAGAACACGCAGCGGTCCAGGCTGATCCCGTCCCGGAGCGCGCCGGTAAGAATTTCGGTAAGATTTTTCGCCGCGGAGCCCTGCCGTATCTGCACGATAAAGCCCGCGCGGAGCCGTTCGAGCGCGGAGGGATAATCGCCGCACTCGTGGTCCGTATCCACCCCGGCAAGCCGGTATGCCTGCAGCCCTTTCCCGGTCAGCCCCGGCGAATGACCGTCGATCGTCTTCGGCTCAAGCAGGGCGATTTTTTCGAGCAGCCCGCGGTCGCCGGAGACCGCCGCCCCGTAGTTCATGACCTCCCCCAGACCCACCACGCGCGGGTTTTCAACAAGTTCTTTCATTTGCTCCGTGCCGAACACGCCGCCGTTATGATCGGATTCATTGAGCGGCACGCAGGAAGGCAGCACAAAATACACGTTCAGCCCGCAGTTTTCGCTGTCCTCCAGAAGATACCGTATGCCGTCAAGGCCGCAGACGTTGGCGATCTCATGCGGGTCGGCAATCACCGTAGTCGTGCCGCAGGGCAGAACCTTTTCGGCAAACAGGCGCGGCGACACCATGGAGGACTCGATATGCACGTGCGCGTCGATAAAGCCGGGCGCCACCGTTTTCCCCGTCAGATCAGTCTCACGCGCGCCGCTGTAGGCTCCCACGCCGGCTATGTATCCGCCGCGTATGGCGATATCCGCCGTAAACAGCGTTTCGGTATAAACATCGACGATACCGGCATTCTTCAAAACAAGGTCCGGCGCTTCCGCTCCCAGCGATGTTTCCATAAGCTCCAGCTTTTTCCGGATTTCCATACTGCCGCCTCCCGGTAAATTTTCCTTATCATAGCACAGTGCTTTAAAATATTCAATGAGAAGCATCCTGCGGAACCGGTAAAATATATATTATGATTTGATTCTGCTCAGCCCGGAAATCGTTGTCATCTTTTGTAACCCTACTTGAGGTGCGGGCATTCCTATGTTATACTATATTTCATAAGCAGAGGTAAGGAGGAATACAATATGGCACTGAAATTCAACCCAAAATCGGCTGTGATTCTGGCCGCCGCGGGGCTGGTGATTCTGGGCGGCTGCGGCGGGATGCCGGGCAGCTCTTCCGGCGCGGCTTCTCAGGCGGTTTCTTCCCAAAGTTCCCCGCAAAGCACGGTTTCCCAGGCCGCTGCGCAAAGTTCCCAGGCTGAATCGAGTTCATCCGCATCCCCGGCGGCGGCGAGTTCGGCCGCTCCCAAAAGTACGCAGCTTACCATCGTACCGATAAAAGCTCCTGCCACCGTTGTTCCCGAAAGTACAAAGGCAGATTTCTCCTATCTTGACGACGCCGTTTTTATCGGCGATTCGGTTTCCCTGAAACTGAAAAACTACGTTACGGCAAAGCGCAAAACCAGCGCCGGCTTTTTTGGCAAGGCACAGTTTCTTACCGCCGGGAGCATGGGCAGCGGAAACGCGCTCAAGCCGCTGAGCGCCTCGTCCATCCATCCTTCCTATAACGGCAAAAAGGCACTGCTGGAAGACAACGTGGCAGCGATGGGCGCAAAGAAAGTCTACATCATGCTCGGTATCAACGATATTGCACCGTACGGGACGGATGACGCCGCTAAAAATATGGCCAAGCTGATTGCGAAAATTCAGGCCAAATCCCCGGACGCGAAAATATTTGTCCAGTCTTCCACCCCGATGATCAAAAAGATGCAGATGACGTCGCTGAACAACCCGAATCTGGCTGACTACGATTACAAGCTGAGCGTTATGTGCAAGGAAAAAGGCTACTATTTTGTGGACGTTGCTTCCGTGATGCGCGACAAAGAGGGAAACCTTCCGCTGGAATACTGCAGCGACCCCGACGTTCTCGGCATGCATTTTACGGACAAGGCCTGTGAAATCTGGATTGATTATCTCTTAACGCACACAGTAAAATAACGGAGGATTTCAAATGAAGAAATTGCTTTCTTTTTTGCTTGCGGCAATCCTTTTGTTTTCTTTTACGGCCTGTGCCGGTACAAGTACGAAGCAGGCTGACCTTGCCAAGGTGATGACGGATATGAAGGCCAAAATCACCAATAAAGAAATGATGGATCTTTCCAAAGAAGACCTGATGCCGAATTACGGAATCGAGCCCGCCGACGCAAAACAGTTTGCCGCCTATGTGGATTCGACCGGAACCAGGGGCGATGAAATCATTCTTCTGGAGGGAAAGGATGCGGACGCGGCAAAGCGGATCAAGGAAAAGCTGGACGCCCGCTACCAGCAGAAGGAAGTTGAGATGAAGGATTATCTGCCCGCGGAATATGCCGTGCTGAAAAAATGCAGTGTAACCCAGGACGGCAATTATGTGAGCATGATCGTTTCTCCGCAATATGAAGAGTTACTGAAAATTTATAATGCGGCGATCAAATAATACAAAACTAAAAGCAGGCCGGGAAAACGTTAAAACGTTCTTTCCGGCCTGCTTTTATAATTATAAGGCTGTTCATAACATTACACGAATTTCAGGCAATCCGGCAGACTGCGAGAAAATCGCGCTTCACTTAACCTGAATCCGGCTTAATACCTCGCCGATGTTTTCCTTGATGACAAGGTTTGCGTTTGAGTCCTGCGAGGTTGCCGACTTATTGATGAGGACAAGCCGGCTGCCTCCGAAATAGTTTACAAGGCTTGCCGCCGGATAGACCACGAGCGAAGTGCCGCCGATGATAAGCATATCCGCCTGCTCAATGGCCCGCACCGCGCCGTTGATTGTGCGGGTATTCAGGCCTTCCTCGTAGAGTACAACGTCGGGCTTAATGGTTCCGCCGCATTCGCAGGCCGGGACTCCTTCGCTGTGCAGCATAAATTCGGCGTCGTATAATTTGCGGCAGCGGAGGCAATAATTCCGATGCACCGAACCGTGGAGCTCAAAAACGTTTTTGCTGCCGGCCATCTGGTGCAGGCCGTCAATGTTCTGTGTGACCACGGCGGTCAACTTCCCCGCCTTTTCCATTTCCGCCAGCTTGATATGGGCCGCGTTCGGCTTCGCGTCCGGGCAGAGCATCTTTGCCCGGTAAAAATCGAAAAATTCCGCGGTATGGGACTCGTAAAAGCTGTGGCTCAGCATGACCTCCGGCGGATATTTGTAATGCTGATGATACAGGCCGTCCACGCTGCGGAAGTCCGGGATCCCGCTTTCCGTGGACACTCCGGCGCCGCCGAAAAACACAATCCGGCTGCTTTTATCAACCATTTCCTGCAACTGTTCTATTTCACTGTTCATAAAGAAAACCTCCCGTATTCATTCTGCCGATCTAACTTAAAGACTAAAATACATGTTCCATCAATTACTTTTATCTTAGTCCCATGGGATGTCGTTTTGCAAGGGAATTTTAAAATTTTCGTCTGTAGATTCTATAGGCGACTTTTATTGTAAAACCGCGGTATTTTTATTATAATATATTTGAAATAAAATGTTACTGCCACGGGCGGGAAATTTCCCGTTTATCCGTGCATAATAAGAAGAATAACGATACAGGACGGTGTGCCATCATGCAGGAAAAGGCTTCTGAAATTATTCGCGAGGTCAAAAAAGCCGTGGTCGGCAAAGACGAGATCATCAGCAAGGTGCTGATGGTGATTCTGGCGCAGGGACATATCCTGCTTGAGGACATTCCGGGCGTGGGCAAGACCACGCTTGCGCTCGCGTTTTCCAAGGCGGTCTCGCTGGATTACAAGCGGATGCAGTTCACCCCGGACGTTATGCCGAGCGACGTGACCGGCTTTTCCGTTTACAACCGGGAAACCGGCGCGCTGGAGTACAAGCCCGGCGCTGCGCTGTGCAACCTTTTCCTCGCGGATGAAATCAACCGCACCTCAAGCAAAACGCAGTCCGCCCTGCTGGAAGTGATGGAGGAAGGAAAAATCACCGTGGACGGCGTGACCCGCCCTACCCCCAAGCCCTATATCGTCATCGCGACGCAGAATCCGGTGGGCTCGGCGGGAACGCAGATGCTGCCGGAATCCCAGCTTGACCGGTTCATGGTGCGCCTGACCATGGGCTACCCCACACTGCACGACGAGGTTGAAATTTTGAAGCGAAAGCAGGGCATCGACCCGCTGGAAACCGTACGGCAGGCCGCGAACGCCGATGACCTGATTGCCATGCAGAAGGAAACGGACACGGTTTATCTTTCCGACGCCGTATACGATTATATCGCGCGTCTGTCCGCCGCAACACGGGAAAACGGAATGATCCGGCTGGGGGCCAGCCCGCGCGGCTCCATTGCGCTGGTAAAAATGGCCCAGGCTACGGCTTATCTCTGCGGCAGAGATTACGTGGTGCCCGGCGACGTGCAGTATGTCTTCTCCGATGTAATCGAACACCGTATCGTGCTGAGCTCCCAGGCAAAAATCGGCAGCGTGCCTGCCGGTTCGCTTTTGAAGTCCATCCTCAAGCAGGTTCCGGCGCCCGCCATAACACGGCGCTGAACTGAATTTATCCACCGGGCGCTTTTGCAGGAGGTGTGAAATGTTCAAGTACCGGGTCGTCTATTTTATCGTATTTCTCGCGTCCGCAGCGTTCTATCTTTTCTACAGCGGATACCTTTCTTTTTTCACGGCGGCGGCGGTGCTTCTTCTGCCGCTTGCTTCCCGGGCAATGACCATGATCGCCGTGCGGAACACGCGCGTGCGTTTTGAGGTTAAGGAGCCCTGCGTCGGCAAAAGGGAGGATATCGTGCTGGACATCGTGTTCGAGAACCGCTCCATCTTCCCCATCGCGCAGGCGGGACTGAAATTTCGCTGCACAAACTCCCTCTGCGGAGAAACCCGTCAGGATTCTTTTTTTATGCCGGTCGGCCCGCGCGCGGAACAGGCGGCGGAATACGGACTGAAATCAAAATACTGCGGAAAAATTACAATGGAACTGAGCAGCGTAAAATATTACGATTACCTCGGCATCTTTACATTTGCAAGGAAGCCGGAAACCAAAGCGGAAGCCTTTGTACTGCCGGAAATTCAGCCGCTGGACATCGGGATTGACACAACGGTGAATTTCTCCGCCGAAAGCAATACTTATTCCGCCGAAAAGCCGGGCGACGACCCTTCCGAGATTTTTGACATCCGTCCGTACCGCAGCGGCGACCGTCTGAAAAATGTCCACTGGAAGCTGAGCACCAAAACGGACGAGCTGATGGTCAAGGAATTCAGCATGCCGACGGACAGCTCCGTGCTGCTGCTCGCCGAGCTGATGGCACCGGACATGGAAACGCTTGATCGGACCGTGGAAACGCTGGCTTCGCTTTCCCGTTTTCTGCTGGAAAATCAAATCATCCATTGCGTGGAGTGGTACGACGCACGGCACAGCCGCTTTCGCAAATCGGATATCCGGGACGAAAGTGATTCCGCAGACCTGCTCAACGCGGTTCTTTCCGCGCGACAGTACCGGAACGAGCCGAGCGCGCTCCTTTCCCGGAACCGGCTGAGCGGGATCATACAGGACTATCCGCACGCGATCTATATTACCGGACAGCTCACCGAAGCGGTCACCGATTTCTGCGACCGGCCACGCGGTGATAAAACGACCGTGCTGTTCTGCGGCGAAATGGACGAAGGCCTGCGGGCGCTCGCCGATTCCGTAAGCGCGGCGAATATTCAGGTGATTTCAGTCCGGCCCGGTGAGGTTCAGAAGAGCCTTTCGGGTCTGTTGCTGTAATGAGGATGAGGGGACTATGAACAAAGCCGAAAGAAAAATGAATGCTTCCGGGATTCAGCTGGCCGTACCGCGCATGGTCGGGCAGCCGCCCTCCGCCGCGGCCGGATTTTTTATGGATGCCGTGCTTGTCCTGCTCGGTGTTTTCGGCGCGGTGTGGTGCTCGGTTACGGCTTTCGGGCTGCCCATTCTGCCCATGGAGGCGGTGTTTTTCACGCTGGTGCTTTCGGTTCTGCTGACCGCCGTCTTCCATATCCGACGTTACCGATACATTTTTCTGTTCGGTCTGGTTCTGATTTTCTCCGCTTTCGTGTACCTTTACCGCAGCGAAGTCCGGCAGGGCTTTCTCATCACGGTCAACCGGATCATACGCACCTATGCAAAGTACTCAGGCTTTGAAATCCAGGGCTACGAGGTAACGGCAAAAGCGGCGCAGTATCCGCTGTTCTGCACGGCCTTTGTACTATGCGCAGTGTTCGTCCTTGCCTACTTCCTCAGCTGGGCCATCGTGACGCAGCACAGCTTTCTTCTTGCTTTCTCCGCGACTTTCCCATTCCTGCTCGGCTCCCTGCTCTTTCACATTACGCCGCAGTTTTACGCCATCCTGCTTCTTGCCGCCTGCTGGGGGACCATGATTTTTATGCAGCTGCCCGCGGGAGACAAGCAGGATTTTGAAAAAAAAGCGCGGTTCCTACCGCGCAAGAAACAACGCCGCCGCTGCAAAAAGCGGTCTGGCGGCCCTGCCGGTCATCCTTCTCTGCTTTGCGCTGATTCTTACCCTGTTCCCGCAGGAGACTTACCGGCGCACGGAAGGCGCCGGGGCGCTCCGTACGAAAATTATCGACAATATCAATAAAATCTCCCTTTTTAACAGCAATACCATGGCCGGCAACAGCAGCCACGTTGACCTGAGAAGCACCGGTTCCATCCGGTTCACCGGGGACACCATGCTGCAGGTAAAAATGGCGGAACAATATCCCGTCTATTTGAAGGGCTTCACCGGAAGCATCTACGACGGTTCCGGCTGGGATGTGCTGCCGGATACCGATTATACGGAAATAAACAAGAAGCTGGATGGCTTGAGCGCGCTGAACCTGTCCTGGGGATTCTCTTCCCACATCGGTTTTCCAAGCACCCTGCGGCCAAACCAGTTCGGTATTTTTGTAAAAAACATCCGAGCCAACCGGCAGTGCATTTACGCGCCGTATAACCTGATCACCACACCAAAAGATATTTCCGGGGTAAAATATGTGAACGACGCGGCAATTCAGGCGTCCACGCTCTTCGGCATACAGGATTACAGTCTGTACGCATACAATCTGACCGGGCAGAGCATCGCATACCGGCCCTCCGATGTATACCTTTACGCAGTCGGCAGCAATATACCGCAGGGCGCCAGTCAGCGAAGCTACTACCGCGCCCTGAACGCGTACCTCGCCGACCAGAAACAGTTTGCCACCCTGAATTCCGCCTATCTGCCGGGGTATTACAAAAGCACGGTACCGGCTGACCTGATGGACGTTTTGGATGGGGACAAAAAGAGCTTTATTCAGGCGGAACAGGATTACCGGATTTTCCTGTACGACAAATATACGCAGCTCCCGGCGGGCATCCGGGGAAAGATGCAGGAGCTTTTGAAAAAGCAGGGGATGATAAGGCAGTACCATTCCGTGGGCGAAATGACCGCCGCGGTGACCGGTTATCTTGCCAAAACCTGCTCCTACACACTCACTCCCGGAAAAACGCCGCAGGGCCGCGACTTTACGGATTATTTCCTGTTTGAAAACCACAAGGGCTACTGCGTGCATTTTGCCACGGCCGCAGTAGTGATGCTGCGCGCCATGGGCGTACCCGCGCGCTACGCGGAGGGGTTTATCGTCACAAACGAAGATTATAAAAACACGCAGGACGGCTGGGCGGATATTCGGGACAACCGCGCCCACGCATGGGTGGAAATCTACCAGCCCGGCTTTGGCTGGCAGCCGGTGGAGGCAACGCCCGGCTTCTCCGCGGACGAAAAAACGATTACGGATAAAAATCCGCAGGATTACCGGTTCCAGAACAATCTTACCGAAAGCGCCCCGGCATCAAGCACGGCCCCAAGCGCGGTATCCAGTCAGGCTGCAGGCAGCATGGCGCCGTCCGGCATGTCAAGCGCGGCGCAGCGCGGGGTATCCTCCGGAAAAGCCGCCGAACCCGTACCGACAAAAGGTTCAAACGCCGCAATCCTCACGCTTCTCTCCGTGTTAGCGCTGCTTGCCGTTCTGGCAGGCTCTGCGGTGCTAAAACGGAGGATTCAGTTAGCAAGACGTTCCGAATTATTCGGGCTTGAGGACGCGAACCGGGCGGCAAT
>DATAML010000208.1:0-9935 GCA_036260545.1 Caproiciproducens sp. | reverse complement strand
CTGGAAGGCTTTTCCCAGAGCGTAAAAACCGTCATGAAAGAAGCGGGCCGCGGCACGATTAACGGCATTCACGGCCCGGTGTCGCGTTTAGTCCATGTACCGCAGGAATACGCCGTCGCCATCGAGATCGCTTTGGGCGCGGCGATGCAGAACATTGTCGTAGGGGACGAGCAGGATGCAAAACGCGCGATCCAGCTGTTAAAGCAGCGGGATTCCGGGCGTGCGACCTTTCTGCCGCTTTCCACCATTAAAGGGAATCTCCTGCAGGAAAACGGGCTGGAGGACTGCCCCGGCTTTGTGGGAATCGCCGCCCGCCTTTGCAGCAGCGAGGCAAAATACAACGGGATACTGAATTCCCTTTTGGGACGCATCGCGGTTGCGGAGGATTTGGACAGCGCGGTGAGTATCGCAAAGCGTTATGGCTACCGCTTCCGCATCGTTACGCTGGACGGCCAGGTCGTCAACGCGGGCGGTTCGCTGACCGGTGGATCCCTTGCGAAAAACTCGGGACTGCTCAGCCGTGCCGCCGAAATTGAACGGCTCAAATCCGAGGCCGCCGAACTGGAAAAGAAAGCGGAACAGGCCGCGGCGGCGCTGAAAGCCGCCGTTGAGGAGGTCTCCGCGGCGGAAGCGGCGCTTACCGCTTCCAAAGGCGAGCTGGCTTCCGCGCAGGAGGAACGCTACAAGATTGATACGGAGCGCAAACGCGCCTGCGCCGATCTTGAAACCGTAAACGGCGATTTGCAGGCCCTGCTTGAGGAAAAGCAGACGGCCGGCGCGCGATTAAGCGAGCAGAAGCGCGTCCAAAAGGAAGCGCAGGATAAATCTTTGAACATTACAGAGATTATAAAGCAGCAGCAGGCGGAACTGGATGAGATCAGCGGCAACCGGAGCGAATTCAACAGGATAAGCGACGAACTGAACGCAAAGATGCAGGAAATCCGAATTGCCTGCCTGACTTCTCAGAAGGATATCGAATCGCTGCGCGGGGGTATCTCGGAAATCGAACGCCGCAAGGCCGACCACGCGGGGAAAGCCGAAGCGCTGCAGAATGAAATTGAAGCGGTGCGCACTTCCACCGCCGTGCTGGAAACGCAGATCAAAGCCCTGCAGGAGCAGGCGCAGAGCCTGCGTGAATCCGCGGAAAAAACGAAGGAGCAAGTCGAAGCGCTAAACGCAAAGCGCATGGAATACGAGCGCCTTTCCACTGAACTGCGTGCCGGCGAACGCGAAAAATCCGCGGAAAAAGAGAAAATCGGCCATGAACTGGCGCGCCTTGAAGAAAGAAAAGCCGGTCTGCAAAAGGAATACGACGAAATTATCAGCCGCTTGTGGGAAGAATATGAACTGACCCGCCGCGAAGCGGAGGAAATCGGAACAAAAATCGCAGATACCGCCAAAGCGCAGAAACGGCTGAACGAGCTGAAAAATAAAATCAAATCGCTCGGCACGGTCAACGTTGCGGCGGTTGAAGAATACAAAGAGGTTTCCGAACGCTACGAATTCATGACAAGTCAGGTAAGCGATGTGGAAAAGAGCCGGGACGAGCTCAAAAAGCTCATCGACGAGCTGACGCATCAGATGCGCGAGCTGTTTCTCACCCGGTTCCAGCAGATTTCCCAGAACTTCACGCAGACCTTCAAGGAGTTGTTCGGCGGCGGCAGCGCACAGCTTTCGTTAAGCACGCCGGATGATATTCTGAATTCCGGCATTGATATTTCGGTACAGCCTCCTGGTAAAATCGTAGCGCATCTGGAGTCGCTTTCCGGCGGCGAAAAGGCGCTTGTCGCCATCGCGCTGTACTTTGCCATTATGAAGGTCAGCCCGCCGCCCTTCTGCGTGCTGGATGAAATCGAGGCCGCGCTGGACGACGTCAACGTTGTCCGCTTTGCCTCCTATCTGCGGCGTATGAACAAAAATACCCAGTTCATCGTGATTACGCATCGCCGCGGCAGCATGGAAGAAGCCGATGTTTTATACGGCGTAACGATGCAGGATGAGGGCGTGTCCAAGCTGCTGGAGCTGCATGTTTCGGAAATTGAATCCAAGCTGGGGATGAAAGAAGCGCACTGACCGGTGTTTTCTGTGGACGCCCCGCCGGAAACAGACAAAGGAGAACGAAAATGGGATTATTTGCGAAAATAAAAGAGGGACTGAAAAAGACAAGGGATAACCTGAGCAAATCGGTGGAATCCATGCTAAATTCCTTTACTGTCATCGACGAGTCGCTTTTCGAAGAACTGGAGGAGCTGCTTGTCATGGGCGATGTGGGCGTACACACGGCGGAACGCATCTGTGACGCCCTGCGCAAAGACGTAAAGGCAAACGGCGTTACAGACCCGAATAAAATCTTTGATATGCTCCGCACCATCGTTGCGGATATGCTCCGAGGCGGCGAGGAACTGAACATTTCCACAAAGCCTTCCATTATCCTCGTCATAGGCGTAAACGGCGTGGGCAAGACCACAACCATCGGCAAGATTGCGGCCATGCTGGTGAAAGAGAAGAAGAAAGTCATCCTCGGAGCTGCCGACACCTTCCGTGCCGCGGCGATCGAGCAGCTTGAGGTCTGGGCGCAGCGCTCCGGAGCCGAGCTGGTCAAACAGTCCGAGGGCAGCGATCCCGCTTCCGTTGTATTTGATTCCATTGCCGCCGCCAAGGCGCGGGGCGCGGATGTTGTCATCTGCGATACCGCCGGCAGGCTTCATAATAAAAAGAACCTGATGCAGGAGCTTTCAAAAATCAACCGTGTGATCGACCGTGAACTGCCGGACGCGGATAAGGAAGTCCTGCTGGTGCTGGATGCCACCACCGGGCAGAACGCAGTAAATCAGGCGCGGGAGTTTAAAAACGCGGCCGGGATTACGGGAATCGTACTTACCAAGCTGGACGGCACGGCGCGCGGCGGCGTGGTGCTTGCCGTGAAGGAGGACCTTGATCTTCCCGTTAAATTTATCGGCGTTGGCGAGCAGGTGGACGATCTGCAGCCGTTCAACGCAGAAGATTTTGCCGCGGCCTTATTTGAGAGATAACAGGAGAAAGTTATGACAACATTCATAATTGCCACCCATAATCAGAAGAAGCTGAACGAATTGGAGCGAATTCTGGAACCGCTCAATATTTCTGCGGTAACAGCGGAGCTGGAAGAGGTCGAGGAAACCGGTACGACCTTTCGTGAAAACGCTTATTTAAAGGCGGAGGCCGCCTGCCGGCAGACGGGAATGCCCGCGGTAGCCGACGATTCCGGTCTGATGGTCGACGCTCTGGACGGCGCGCCCGGCGTCTATTCCGCGCGTTATGCCGGAGAGGGAGCCAGCGACGCGGACCGCATCGCAAAGCTTCTGGCGAATCTCAAAGAAGTACCGAAGGAGAAACGGACCGCAAAATTTGTCAGCGCCGTATGCTGTGTTTTCCCGGACGGGAAACGGATCGACGTGCAGGGGGAGTGCCCCGGTGTAATCGCTTTTGAACCCCACGGGAACGGCGGGTTCGGTTACGACCCGGTATTTCTGGTGAACGGAAAATCTTTTGCGGAACTGAGCGCGGAGGAAAAAGACAGCATCAGCCACCGCGGACGCGCCCTGAAAAAGCTTGCGGAGCAGCTTCAATTACTGAAAATGAAGGAGAATTCGTTATGATTACCAGCAAACAGCGCGCCTATCTGCGTTCCCTCGCCAATGAGATCGACACCATCCTTATGGTCGGAAAGTCGGGTATCAGCGCGGACGTTCTCAAGCAGGCAGACGACGCCCTTACCGCGCGCGAAATCATAAAGGCAAAGGTACTGGAGACCGCCCCGGTTTCTTCCAAGGAAGCGGCGCAGCAGGTTGCGGAGCAGACACAGTCCGAGGTTGTTCAGGTGATCGGCTCAAAGTTCGTTCTATACCGCAGAAACGAAAAAGAACCGAAAATTACTCTTCCCAAAGCAGTAAAAAAGTAATATGATAGAGAAAACTGCTGTCAATTTTTAGTATTTTTGATTTGGTTTTCAAGGTTTTGAAGAATCAAAATATACGAACATATCAGGGTGAAACCATGCGAATTGCAGTCTACGGCGGAACGTTTAATCCGATTCATAACGGGCATATTCATCTGGCCGAACAGTTTGCCCGAATACTCAACGCGGACAAGGTGCTTTTGATTCCCGCCCGGGAACCTCCGCATAAGGTTGCGGTTGACCTTGCCTCCGCGCGGGACAGGCTAAAAATGTGCTGTCTTGCCTCGGCGGATGCGCTATTTGAGGCTAGCGACATTGAGCTCCGGCGGTCTTCGCCGAGCTATACATCCGATACCTTACTGGAACTGAGAGCCGCGTATCCGCATTCCGAGCTCTTCCTGATCACCGGAGAAGACATGTTCTTGACCATTCAAAACTGGCATGAGCCGCAGACCATCTATTCGCTCGCAACGCTCTGCGCGGCTCCGCGCAGTGTGGAGGGGCTGCCGCGCCTGCTGGAGCATGCGGATTTTTTAAAGCGCAGCGGCGCGAACACCGTAGTGGAAAACATTGAATATCTTCCGATTTCTTCCACTATGGTGCGTAATGCCGTAAAAAACGGAAAAAGTATCGCCGGGCTTGTGCCGCCGGCGGTTGCTGAATATATTTTGGGGAATAATCTGTATTTGGAGCGTGTGAAATGAATTATGAAATGAATGCGGCGGATTACAGGGAGATCATTAAACCGTTATTAAGCGAGAAACGTTATTACCACTCGCTCTGCGTCAGTGAAACGGCCGTTAAGCTGGCCGAAAAGTACTGCGCGGATGTAAAAAAAGCCGAGGTAGCGGGAATCCTCCATGATATCATGAAGGACCTTTCTCCTGACGAGCAGTTGAAAATGATGACGCGCTATGATATTGTATTAAGCGACGTGGAACGCGCCGCGCAGAAGTTATGGCACGCCATGCTGGGCGCCGCGTACATCGAGGATAAGCTCGGAATTACAGACCGAGAAATTCTGAATGCCGTTCGTTATCATACAACCGGGCGGGCCAATATGACCGCGCTGGAAAAAGTGCTGTATATTGCCGACTTTATTTCAGAAGACCGCGATTACGACGGCGTGGAAGGAATGCGCAAAGCCGCCGGAGTCAGTCTGGAACAGGCCATGGTGGAAGGGATGACCTTCAGTATTCTGGATCTTGCCCGGCGTTACAAACCGATTCATCCGGATACGGTTGCCGCCTACAATCAGGTGGTACTGGCATATAAATCATAACAGAATATAAGGAAAGGTTGATGAGAATGACATCTCTCGAACTGGCAACAGAAGCCGCAAAAATATTGAGCAGCAAAAAAGCCCTGAATATAAAGGTAATCGGGATTAAGGATATATCGGTTCTTGCAGACTATTTTGTAATCGCAACCGGAACAAGCAGCACACACGTAAAATCCCTTGCCGATGAGGTTGAATTCAAGCTTAAGCAGCTTGAAATCGCCCCCACGCACACCGAGGGCTTCCGCTCCAATTCCTGGGTTCTTTTAGATTACGGATCCGTTATTGTACACGTGTTTACAACTGATTCGCGTGAATTCTATGATCTTGACCGCCTGTGGCAGGACGGCGAGATGGTTGAAATCGCAGGCCTTGAATAAGATTCTACCGGTGCCCGGCGCAAGCCGGGCTGCCGTTACATAAATGAGAAATATATGGGAGCGAAGGAAATCATGAAATACGATCACAAACCTATTGAAAAAAAGTGGCAGGAAAAATGGGAGCAGGCCGGCGTTTTTCACGCCTCCAATACTTCTGAAAAACCGAAATACTACGCGCTGATTGAATTCCCCTATCCGTCCGGTCAGGGACTTCATGTCGGTCATCCGCGCTCCTACACGGCTATTGATATTATCGCCCGCAAGCGCCGCCTGCAGGGCTACAACGTGCTCTACCCGATCGGCTGGGACGCTTTCGGCCTTCCTACCGAAAATTTCGCGATCAAAAACCATGTGCATCCGGCAGAGGTCACGAAGAAGAATATCGCCCGCTTTAAGCAGCAGCTCCAGTCGCTCGGTATTTCATTCGACTGGTCGCGCGAGATCAATACCACAGACCCGGACTATTATAAATGGACACAGTGGATTTTTTTGCAGCTGTTTAAGCACGGCCTTGCCTATAAAAAGGAGATGGCCGTCAACTGGTGCACCTCCTGTAAATGTGTGCTTGCCAACGAAGAAGTCGTCAACGGCGTCTGCGAACGCTGCGGCAGCGAGGTTGTCCGCAAGGTAAAGTCCCAGTGGATGCTGAAAATTACCGAGTACGCGCAGCGCCTCATCGACGACCTGAGTCTTGTGGATTATCCGGATCGCGTCAAAACGCAGCAGACAAACTGGATCGGCCGCTCCACGGGCGCGGAGGTGGACTTCGGCACCACCGCGGGGGACAAGCTGACCGTTTATACCACAAGGCCGGATACGCTCTACGGCGCTACCTATATGGTCGTTTCCCCGGAGCACCCGATGATTGAAAAATGGGCCGACAGGCTTAAGAATATTGCTGAAATCCATGCATATCAGGAAGAGGCTGCCAAGAAATCCGACTTTGAACGCACTGAGGTTGCCAAGGACAAAACCGGCGTTCGTTTGGACGGCGTTTCCGCCATTAATCCTGTAACGGGTAAGGAAATCCCGATCTTTATTTCCGATTATGTGCTTGTATCCTACGGCACCGGCGCCATCATGGCGGTTCCGGCGCACGACACCCGCGACTGGGAGTTTGCAAAGAAATTCAATCTTCCAATCATCGAGGTGGTCAAGGGCGGAGACGTTCAGAACGAAGCTTTCACCGACTGCGCCACCGGCATTATGGTGAATTCCGGGATTCTGGACGGGCTGACCGTGGAGCAGGCAAAGAAGAAGATTACGGAATATCTGACCGAAAAGGGTATCGGCCACGCAAAGGTGAACTTCAAGCTGCGCGACTGGGTATTTTCCCGCCAGCGCTACTGGGGTGAGCCGATCCCGATCGTATACTGCGAAAAATGCGGCTATGTCGCGCTCCCCGAAAGTGAGCTGCCGCTGCGCCTCCCGAATGTAAAATCCTACGAGCCTACCGATAACGGGGAATCGCCGCTTGCGCACATGACCGAGTGGGTGGAAACCACCTGCCCGCACTGCGGCGGAAAAGCCAAACGCGAGACCGATACCATGCCGCAATGGGCCGGGTCGTCCTGGTACTTCCTGCGTTATATGGACCCACACAACAATGACGCGCTTGCCAGCCCGGAAGCGCTCAAATACTGGACCCCGGTTGACTGGTACAACGGCGGCATGGAGCATACGACCCTGCATCTGCTTTACAGCCGTTTCTGGCACAAATTCCTTTATGATATCGGCGTGGTGCCCACTCCGGAGCCGTACGCTAAGCGCACAAGCCACGGCATGATTCTGGGCGAGAACGGCGAGAAAATGAGCAAGTCTCGTGGCAACGTTGTGAACCCGGATGAAATCGTAAACGAGTACGGCGCGGACACCATGCGCCTTTACGAGATGTTTATCGGCGACTTTGAAAAGGCTGCGCCGTGGAGCGCAACAGGCATTAAGGGCTGCCGCCGCTTCGTGGAGCGTTACTGGAATCTGCAGAATAACCTCAATGAGGAAAAGGGGATTCGCAAGAGTCTGGAAATAGCGTTTAACAAGACCATCAAAAAAGTCGGCGAGGATATGGAAAACCTCAAGTTTAATACGGCAATCGCCGCCCTGATGGCACTGATGAACGATATTTCGAACGTCGGCTCCATTACAGCCGACGAGTTGAAAGTTTATACCCTCCTGATGAATCCGTTTGCACCCCATGTAACGGAGGAAGTATGGAATGTGATGCGGTTCGGCGGCATGGCCTGTGAGCAGGAATGGCCGAAGTACGACGAGGCAAAATGCAAAGAGGACAGCGTTGAGATTGCCGTTCAGGTCAACGGCAAGGTGCGCGCCCGCCTGAATGTTTCCGCTGATATCGAAAGCGGCGCGGCAATCGCCGCCGCCAAGGCCGACGAAAAAATCGCCGCCGAAATCAGCGGCAAAAATATCGTCAAGGAGCTTTATGTTCCCGGCAAGCTTGTGAATCTTGTGGTAAAATAAACCTTAAATAATTAAGTGAGCGGCATCGGTTTTTTAACCGGTGCCGTTATTTTATACCATGACAGAAAGGCCGCCCGGCAAAAAACCGGACGGCCTGAATTTTCCATATACGTATTATCTCAATATGAAAAATGCTGCAATTAATTGCAATATAATGATAACAGGGATACCGACCATAAATTTCTTGTGCTGGGTTTTATGGCGGATCAGCCGCATGGTGATGAGCATGGCGGGGGAGCCGCCGAGCGCCGCCAGCAGCAGGAGGGTATTCTCCGGTACGCGCCAGCGGTGCTTTTTCGCCTGCCGCTTATCGTAGACCGTTGCAAGAATTGCGATAAAATTAATAATAATCAGGTAATAACCGCAATATATATAAACAGGCATGTCTCCTCCGGTTAAAGCAGGCTTGTGCCGCAGTTGGGGCAGTAGCGACTGTTCTGATCTACCGCGCATTTGCAGTTCGGGCATATTTTTTTGTTTGACCGGTGTACTGCGTACATAAGATTTGGGTTGATTTCGGCGGCGTAATTCCGTTCCAGGCGCTGACCTTCCTCCTTGGGTATCTCATACACCGTGCCGCAGCCGGGGCAGGTAACTAAATACCGTTTGTTAAATCGGAAAAGCGGAAGAAAGAACAGGGTGAACTGCTGGTACGTACACGTTACATAAGCCATTGTATCGCCGGTGGAACAGCAGGTGAAAAAACGGCATCTGCGCGTTCCGATGCTGCTTTGACCGTTTGTAAATCCGAAAATCAGAAACATATCGCACCTCCATTGGTTGTTACCATGTATCCTACACTATAAACCAGCCTGTGTCAAACGGAGTTGGCTGAAAATTCCGCATGTGTTTACAGAATCAGGACAAGGAAAGGAATGATCTTAATGGTGATCCGGCTTTTTGACCGGCACAGTATCTTCGTGTGCGTCTGCATTATGGCTGTGGTAATCGCGATAACAATGGCATTTAATCTCGGAAGTAAAAATCGCACCGCTCCAACCAGCGAATCTTCGCAGCCGGTTTTTTCGGAAACAGAATCAGCCGGTTCGGCATCATCATTTCTTTCGGAATCCTTCGGGAATTTCTCCCTTCCTGTTTCAGAAAATGCAGGAGCCTCCGCTGCCGAATCATCCTCCGGCGCGGCCGTCTCTTCCCAGGCTGCGGCTGTTTCCGCCGCTGTCTCCGGCGAGATGCGAGCGGTATGGGTTCCTTACATGAGCCTTGATATGAGCCACGAAGCGGATAAAAGCGAAAAGGCGTTTCAGAAAAAGTTTGACGCGATTATCGCAAATGCAAAAAAATGCAATATGAATACGCTGATCGTACACGTACGCCCGTTCGGCGACGCTTTGTATAAATCCTCCTACTATCCGTGGAGCCACGTGGTGGGCGGAACGCAGGGGGTGAACCCCGGCTATGACCCGCTTGCCTATATGGTGTCCGCATCCCATAAGGCAGGGCTGAAAATCCATGCGTGGATCAACCCGCTGCGGGTTCAGATTGCCTCTACTCCGTCCATTCTGGCGCAGGAGAACCCTTACAATACATGGATTGGCGACACTTCCAAAACCGGCTGGGTGGTGGAGAGCGGCAGCGGCAAGTATTATAATCCCGCTTATACACAGGTTCGCAGGCTGATTGCAGACGGCGCGAAAGAGATTGCCAAGAATTACGGTGTGGACGGTATCCAGTTTGACGACTATTTCTATCCGACGCAGGATGCCGCCTTTGACAAAACAGCCTACGAAGATTATTGCACTTCCGCGCAGAAAAGCGGAACGCCGCTCAGCCTGCAGGAATGGCGCCGGGCAAACGTGAACGCTCTGGTCTCGCTGGTTTACAGTGAGATTAAATCCGTAAA
>DATAML010000199.1:0-3278 GCA_036260545.1 Caproiciproducens sp. | reverse complement strand
GGAAAGCTCCCGCACCAGTTCATTGAGCTTACCGCTGAACGGCTCATACAGCCCGGAGGACAGGAAGTCCCGCCGGGAGGCTACCATCTGCTTATTGTCGCCCGGTATTTTGGAGTGCATTTTGTTCGGCGGCAGCAGGTGCACATACCCCTCCGCGGCGATATCGTAGCTGTGTCCGCTTTCGCAGACGCAGGTTTTCTCCGTCTTCCTAAGCGGATTTTTACAAATGGGACAGGTGAAAATCATCCGAATCACCCCTTCGCGTCGTACCACGTGCGCCCTACATTCGCTTCGGCGGTCAGCGGCACGGCGAGCGAAACAGCGTTCTGCATTTCCTCGGTGAGTATCTTTGCGGCTTTTGCCGCTTCGTCCTCCGGCGCCTCCACGATCAGTTCATCGTGCACCTGCAGAATCAGGCGCGCCCGCATTTTTTCCTGCTCCAGGCGGTTTTCCACCCTTATCATGGCAATTTTGATAATGTCCGCGGCGGTTCCCTGAATCGGCATGTTGCGCGCGACACGCTCCCCGAACGAGCGCATATTGAAGTTGGAGGAGGTCAGCTCCGGTAGGTAGCGGCGGCGGCCGAACATTGTCTCCGCATAGCCCTTTTCCTTGGCGTCGGCGACCACTTGCTTCATATATTCGTTGATGCCGCTGTAATGAGCAAGATAGTCATGGATATAAGTTTCGGCTTCCTTGCGGGAAACGCTGATGTCCTTGGCAAGGGAAAACGCGCCGATGCCGTACACAATTCCGAAATTGACCGCCTTGGCGCGGCTGCGCATAATGGGCGTGACCATCTGCTCCGGCATATGGAACACCTGCGCCGCCGTGCTGCGGTGAATATCGTCGTTGTTCAGGAATGCCTGTATCATGTTTTTATCGTTCGCCACATGGGCAAGCACGCGCAGCTCAATCTGGGAATAGTCCGCGTCCACCAGCACCCAGCCCTGACGCGCCACAAAGTAACGCCGCAGTTCCCGGCCTAAGTCCGTCCTTACCGGGATGTTCTGCAGGTTCGGCTCGGTCGAACTGATACGTCCCGTGCGCGTTTCCGTCTGATTGAAATTAGAATGGATACGTCCGTCGGCGGCAACCACCTTCAAAAGCCCGTCGCAGTAAGTGGATTTCAACTTGGCCAGGCTGCGGTAGTTGAGCACAAGCTCCACGGCGGGATGCTCCCAGCGCAGATCCTCCAGAATCTCCGCCTTTGTGGAATAACCGCTTTTCGTCTTTTTCCCGTGCGCCAGGCCCAGCTTGTCAAACCGCGCTTCCCCCAGCTGCTTGGGGGAATTGATATTAAACTCATAGCCGACGCTTTCGTAAACCTGCGCCTGAATGGTATCGATCTGCTTCTGCAGCCCTTCCCCAAATACCCGGATTCCCTCGGCGTCCACCGCAAAGCCGATGTTTTCCATGTGCCCAAGCACATCCGCAAGGGGAATTTCAATGTTTTGGAGTAAATCGGTCTGGTTCTTTTTCCCGATTTCGTCCGCCAGCCGGTCCGTCAGGGCGGGCATCACCACGGCCCAGGCGGCGTATTTGTTTTCGCCGGCTTCTGGCACGGCAATGCCGTACTCCTGCGCCAGCCGGTCGGGTTCATAGCCGGAAGCGGAGGGGTTGAGCAGATAGCCCGCCAGCATGGTGTCAAACCCTGCGTTCACCAGCTTGGCCCCGTTCGCCTCAAAGAAGGCATAAAACGGTTTGATATCATGCGTGTTTTTCTTTATTTTTTCATCGGAACAGATTTCCTTGATCTGCTCAAAATCATCCACAATATGGATTTCTCCGCCGATATTGATGTACAGTTTCAGTTTTTGATCCGTATATTCCGCGATAAAGTCCGCGCGCCCGGCTCCTTCCAGTATTTTAAGCAGGTCTTTGCCGTCCGCGCTTTGTGCCATGCTCACCGCCTGCGCAGCCTGCACGTTCTGCTCCTGCGCCGGTGCGCGAAGCCCCATTTTATCGATGAGGGAGAAGAACTCCAGCTTCGCCATCAGGCGCGCCGCCGCTTCGGCTTCACAGGGCTGTGGGATATAATGCTCCAAAGCGGTATCGATGGGCGCTTCGGTACAGATGGTTCCGAGTTCGCGGCTGAGGTAGGCGTTCTCCTTCCCGTTCACCAGCTTCTGCCTCATACCTTCCTTCATATCAATCGTCAGGATATTCTGATAAATATAATCAATATCATGATATTTCTGAATGAGATCACCCGCCCCCTTGGGGCCGATCCCCGCGATGCCGGGGATATTGTCGGACGTATCGCCCTGAATCGCCTTGATTTCAATCAGCTGCTTCGGCGTTACGCCGTAGTCCTCCATAATCTTCGCTTCGTCGTAAAGCGTGACCTGCGGCTGGCCGAATTTCGTGGCGGCAAGGCGCACGTTCACGTTCGGGCCCACCAGCTGGAGGCTGTCGCGGTCTCCGGTCGCAAGAATGCATTCGTTTCCCGTTTCCGTGCACCTTTTCGCAAGCGTCCCAAGAATATCGTCCGCTTCGTAACCCTCGCACTCCACAAGTCGGTAACCCAGAAGCTTCAGGAGTTCCTTTAAGTTCGGAAGCTGCTGTGCCAGTTCCTCCGGCATCCCCTTGCGCTGCGCCTTGTAGCCTGCATACTGCTTGTGGCGGAACGTCGGTGCGCGCATATCAAAGGCGATTGCGACCGCGTCGGGGTTCGTATCGTTTTTCAGCTTTTGCAGCATCGTCAGAAAGCCGTAGATGCCGTTGGTGAAAATCCCCTCCTTGGTGGTCAGAAGGCGGATTCCGTAAAACGCGCGGTTCAGGATGCTGTTCCCGTCAAGTACAAGCAGTTTCATAAGGTTCTCCTCTGTATCCATTGGTATTTCCGCCGTTTCCCATTGCGGGGCGGTGCGGCGGAATTTTCTTCCTGTGACAGTCTATTGGAGTATTATATCACTTTTCAAGGAAAAAATTAAGTGTTATAATGGAGCGATGATTTTATATTGAGAGGATTTTCTGATGAAGATCGGTAACTTGGAGATAAAGGGATACGCGGTGCTTGCGCCCATGGCCGGCGTGGCCGATCGGGCCTTCCGGGAAACCTGCGCGCAGTTCGGCGCTTCCTATGTGGTGAGCGAGATGGTCAGCTCCAAAGGCCTGCAGTACCACGATAAAAAGACCGGCGAGCTGATGGCATTAAGCGAAGCCGAGCGCCCTGCGGGAATCCAGCTTTTCGGTGACGATCCCGCCACGATGGCGGAGGCGGCGAAGATGGCCATGCAATATGAACCGGACGCCATCGATATCAACATGGGCTG
>DATAML010000198.1:0-13224 GCA_036260545.1 Caproiciproducens sp. | reverse complement strand
GCTGCTCCCGTGTGGCGCTATATGGAAAACCCGATTATCGGAAGAAACCCCATCCCGGGCGTTGCCCGCATATTCAACAGCGCGGTCTTGCCGTACCAGGGTGCTTTTATCGGCGTTTTTCGGGGAGAACAGACGGATGGTGTCCCGTATATCTACCTGGGCCGGAGCGAAGACGCGGTTCACTGGGATTTTGACGGGGAACGCATTCCGTTTCAGGATGAAAACGGAAACCCGTTCATGCCCGTTTATGCGTATGATCCCCGCCTCGTAAAAATTGAAGATACCTATTATATCATGTGGTGCCAGGACTTTTTCGGGGCGGCCATCGGCCTTGCAAAGACGATCGATTTTAAAACCTTTACCCGTCTGGAAAACCCGTTCCTTCCGTTTAACCGGAATGCCGTTCTTTTTCCGCGGAAGATCAACGGAAAATTCCAGATGCTTTCCCGTCCGAGCGACAGCGGCCATACCCCGTTCGGCGATATCTTCCTCAGCGAAAGCCCCGACCTCGAATACTGGGGGCATCACCGCCATGTAATGTCCCGCGGAAAAGAGTGGTGGGAAACATTAAAAATAGGCGGCGGAGCGGCCCCCATTGAAACAAGCGAGGGCTGGCTCCTGTTCTACCACGGCGTAACCGGAACCTGCAACGGCTATGTTTACAGCATCGGCGGCGCGATTCTGGATATTGATAACCCTTCTGTTGTAAAATACCGCTGCCGGAACTTTTTGCTTACCCCGGAAGAATGGTATGAGGAGCGCGGCTTTGTACCGAATGTTACGTTCCCGTGCGCCGCGCTGACCGACGCCGCAACCGGCCGAATCGCGATTTATTACGGAGCGGCGGACAGCTACGTCAGCCTTGCGTTTACCACGGCGGATGAGATTGTATCGCATATCAAATCAAACAGCGCTGTTACCGATGTGGATACGGAAATCGGCCGCAGGTAATACCGGAATCAAATTGTACATAGAGAAAGAAGAGAATGTCATGCTGCTCGCCGAAGCAAATCAAATGTTAAACGACACGATCATCCCATTTTGGCAAAACCTGCATGACGGCGAAAACGGCGGCTATTTCGGCTGGATGGATTTTGATCTGAAGGTAAATCAGCAGGCGGTAAAGGGATGCATCCTGAACAGCCGCATCCTGTGGTTTTTTTCGGCCGCCGCGCTGGCCTTGAAACGGGACGATCTGAAAAAAGAGGCGGAACATGCCTATGCCTTCCTGAAAAGCGCCTGCCTGGATAAGGAATGCGGCGGCGTTTACTGGTCGGTGAATTACGACGGAACCGTCTGCGACAATACAAAGCATACCTATAATCAGGCGTTTGCAATTTATGCCCTTTCCGCTTACTACCGGCTGACTTGCAACCGGGAAGCGCTCACAGTCGCATACGATATTTATCACATCATTGAAAACAGCTGCACCGATGAGATCGGTTATCTGGAAGCGCAGGACCGTTCGTTCCACCCGATTCCCAACGACAAGCTCAGCGAAAACGGAATCCTTGCGGAAAAGACGATGAATACGCTTCTCCATGTTTTTGAGGGCTATTCCGGCCTGTACGAAGTTACCCGGGATGAGGATGTCGGCAGGAGTATGCGGCGGATTCTGGATACCTTTTGCACGAAGGTTTACAATCCCGAAAAAAAGCGTCAGGAGGTATTTTTCGACCGGTACATGAATTCGATCCTTGACCTGCACTCCTACGGACATGATATTGAAACCTCGTGGCTGATGGACTGGGGCTGCGGCCTGCTCCGCGATGAGCAGCTGTCCCGGAAAATCGCAGCAATCAATGACGAACTGGCAGACAACATTTATCATACCGCCTATCATAAACATTCCGTCTGGAACGAATGCGACCGCGGTGTGGAAAACAAAACACGCGTCTGGTGGGTGCAGGCCGAATCGGTACTGGGATTTTTGAATGCCTACCAGAAAAAGCCGGAACATACCGAATACCTGCAGGCGGCTTTGGACGTCTGGAACTACATTAAAACAACGGTTAAGGACCCGCGTCCCGGCTCGGAATGGTTCTGGCAGGTAGACGACAACGGGAACCCCGACCGGCATAAGCCCCTTGTGGAACCCTGGAAGTGCCCCTACCACAACGGCCGCCTGTGTTTAGAAATAGTAAGGAGACATATCGATGCTGAATGCTGAATATTACCGTCAGCTTGCAAAACAGGAAGCACTGATTACAAAAACAAATACACCGACGGACTTTTATAACGGTATTTTTACACGCTGGAGCAATCCGGTGCTGACGCGGAACCATATTCCGCTGACGTGGAAGTATGACCTTGACGAGAACGCCAATCCGTTTTTTATGGAGCGGCTTGGCGTGAATTCCACGTTCAATTCAGGTGCAATCGAATTAAATGGAAAGTTCTATCTGATCGCGAGAATCGAAGGCTGCGACCGCAAATCGTTTTTCGGTGTGGCGGAGAGCAATTCGCCCGTGGACGGCTTTCGTTTTCTGGATTACCCGGTTGAACTGCCGGACACTTGCCCGGAGGAAGTGGACGTTTATGATATGCGTGTGACGCAGCATGAAGACGGCTGGATTTACGGGACCTTTTGTTCGGAAAGCAAGGATACATCCGCAGCGGAGCTATCCGCCGCAACCGCCTCCGCAGGCATTGTACGCACAAAAGATTTAAAAAACTGGGAGCGGCTTGAGAACCTTGTGACAAAACAATCCCCGCAGCAGCGCAACGTTGTGCTGCTTCCCCGGTTTGTGAATGGGAAATATGCTTTTTACACGCGTCCGATGGACGGCTTCCTTTCCACCGGTTCCGGCGGAGGAATCGGCTTTGGACTGTGTGACGACATCCGTCACGCGGTAATCGATGAGGAAAAGATCATCAGCGCCCGCCGCTTTCATACCGTTATGGAAGAGAAAAACGGCGCGGGAGCAACACCGATCTATACGGATAAGGGCTGGATTCACATTGCGCACGGCGTGCGCAATACTGCCGACGGTCTACGGTATGTGATCTACGCGTTTGCGACCGACCGCGATGAGCCGTGGAAAGTAATCGCGGAGCCGGGCGGCTACCTGCTCGCGCCTTTCGGAACCGAGCGTGTCGGCGATGTTTCCAACGTCGTTTTCACAAACGGGGCCATTGCCCGCGAAAACGGTGACGTTTACATTTATTATGCGTCGTCGGATACGCGCCTGCATGTTGCGTCCACTACGATTGACCGCCTTTTGAATTATGTTTTCCATACCCCCGAAGACGCTCTGCGGTCGCCGGACTGTGTAAAACAGCGCTGTGCGCTGATCCGGCATAACCTCGAAATTTTGAAGAGGGAATCAAATTAGCAAACAGGAATACATAGGGGCGAAAGCAGCGCCCCTGATTTTCATAACCTCCGAAAACAGCAAAAGGACGCCTTTGCGGGCGTCCTTTTGCTGTTTTATACGGACTTTCTGCGCCAGTGAAAACTCCGGCCGCGGTAATCCAGAATACCTTCGCTTTTCATATGGGAAAGTTCGCGGCTCATGGCGCTCCGGTCAATGCAGAGGTAATCCGCCAGCTCGGTAAGGTTAAACGGAATGGAAAAATCATAAGATCCGGTCTGCTGTATCCGGCTGCTGAAATATGCTTCCAGTCTGCTGCGGATTGTTTTATGGGAGAGGAAGGACATCTTCTGGCTCAGAAAGATATTTTTTTCCGCGATAATGCGAAGCAGGTTTGAGATCAGCTGCCGGTGGAAAACACAGGCCGACTGGCAGGTGCCTATGATTTTTGTGACGTCCATAAGCAGAACCTCGCATTTCCCCAAAGCCCGCACGGAAACGGGAAGAACCTTTAGACCCATGCAAGCATAGGTTTCCCCGAATAAATCTCCTGCCTTAAGAGAGCCGACGATCATGGAGTCCCCTTCAAAGTTTTCTTTGATGATCTGCGCGTTCCCGGAAAGCAGGATTCCGAGTGCAGGCTGCGTCTCTCCTGCCAGAAAGATAAAATCGCCTCTTTCAATGCTCCGCCTGCGGCAGCCAAGGCACTGGAGCATGGAGGCAATATCCTGTTCCTTGATATCGGCAAAAAGCGCATTGTTTTTCAGAATCTGTATGATAATAATTCCTTCTTTACGTTGCAGGTGCAACAGATTATGTATTGAAATTATACTATATTATAAACGTAAAGTAAAGGAAGCGCTGATGAAATCAAGGTGTGAACCGGAATTTATTCAGCTTAATGGGAAAATATAAGAAAGAGGTGCAATAACATTGATTAGAAAGATCATAAAGATTGATGAAGAACTGTGCAACGGCTGCGGCCTGTGCGCAAATGCATGCAAAGAGGGCGCGATTGCCCTTGTGGACGGGAAAGCAAAGCTGATCCGCGACGATTACTGCGACGGTCTCGGCAACTGCCTGCCGGCTTGCCCTACAGGTGCCATCTCCTTTGAAGAAAGGGAGGCGGCCGATTATGATGAAGAAGCCGTAAAAGCGCATCAGGCAGGGCAGAAACCGCAGGCGTCGCCCTGCAGCACAGGCGGATGCCCGGGCACCCGCGCGAAAAGCATCGTGAGGGATTTCGTATCCCAAAAGCCGGAAGCAGTAACTGCCGCTAGCCAAAGCGAGCTGATGCAGTGGCCGGTGCAGATCAAGCTCATTCCGGTAAAGGCTCCTTACCTTGAGAATGCCAATCTGCTGATTGCGGCGGACTGTACCGCGTATGCTTACGCCGGATTCCACAGCCGGTTTATGAGAAACAAAATCACGCTGATTGGATGCCCGAAGCTGGACGAGGGCAGTTATGCCGAAAAGCTTACGGAAATCCTGAAGCAAAACAGCATTAAAAGCGTTACCATTGTCCGTATGGAGGTCCCCTGCTGCGGCGGCCTTGAAAACGCGGCAAAAAGTGCGCTTGCAAACTGCGGTAAGCTGATCCCGTGGAGCGTTCACACGATTTCCACGGACGGAAATATACTTGACGATTAAAAGGAGGATTTATTATGGCAGACAATTTTATCAAAAACATTGATTTCGCGGCCGTCCTGCCGCTCGCGGAGCAGGTGACTTATCAGCCGGGGCAGATCGTGAGCAAAACGCTCGCGCAGAACGGCGCCGTAAGTCTGACCCTGTTCGCGTTTGCCAAGGGCGAGGAAATCAGCACCCACGCGTCGGACGGCGACGCAATGGTCGTCGCGCTGGACGGGACGGGGGAAATTACCATTGACGGGGAAAAGTTTACCCTTCACGCGGGGGAAACGATTGTGATGCCGTCCAAAAAGCCGCACGCCGTATTTGCGGCGGAGCAATTCAAGATGTTCCTGATCGTTGTATTTCCACAACTATAAATAAAAGGAGTGTTTTTTATGAAAGCTGTTATTGACCGTTCCGGCTGTATCGGCTGCGGAATGTGTGCGGGAACCTGCCCCAATGTATTTCGGATGGATGACGAAGGCCTTGCGGAGGTCTATGGGGAAGTTGACGCCTCCACGGAAGAATTGTGCCAAGCGGCGCGCGATAACTGCCCGGTTTCTGTTATTTCACTGGAAGATTAGTTTTATCAATGTTGCATGTGCAACAGAATGATTCGCTGGTTTTAAGTAATATAGACTTATCAAAAATAACGGAGGTAAATTATTATGTCAGATATGTTTTGTTTTCAGTGTGAACAGACCGCCGGATGCACAGGGTGTACCGGCAAGGCGGGCGTCTGCGGAAAATCTGCGGATACCGCGGTGCTGCAGGATCAACTGACCGGTGCACTGATCGGTCTGTCCCGTTCGGTAGACGGCAACGAACCCACCGATTCCACTAATCGCGCGATGATCGAGGGCCTCTTCGCCACCATTACAAATGTAAGCTTTGACAGCGAGGCAATCCGGCGCCTGATCGATACGGTACATAATGAGAAAAGCGCACTGGTGCCGCAGTGTGCCTGCTGCTCTTCCCATTGTGTTCACAACGACGATTATGACATGAACCGGCTTTGGAACGACAACGAGGACGTCCGCTCTCTGAAATCACTGATCCTGTTCGGTCTGCGCGGCATGGCTGCTTACGCCTACCATGCGCTGGTGCTCGGGTATACCGATGAAGAGGTCAATCGCTTCTTCTACAAGGGCATGTTTGCCATCGGTGAAGACTGGGGTATGAACGAGCTGCTTCCCATCGTGATGGAAACCGGAAAGGTTAACCTCAAGTGCATGGAACTGCTGGACAAGGCCAACACGGAAACCTACGGCACGCCTGCTCCGGTTACGGTTCCCCTCACCATTGAAAAGGGGCCGTTCATTGTGGTAAGCGGCCACGACCTGCGCGATTTGTACCTCCTGCTGGAGCAGACGAAGGGGAAGGGCATCAATGTCTATACGCACGGAGAAATGCTTCCGGCTCACGCGTATCCCAAGCTGAAGGAATACCCGCAGCTGAAGGGCAACTTTGGTACCGCGTGGCAGAACCAGCAGAAGGAATTCGACGCGATTCCCGCGCCGGTGCTGTTCACCACAAACTGCCTGATGCCGGTAAAGGACAGCTACCGCGACCGCGTGTTTACCACGGAAGTCGTCAACTATCCGGGTATGGTACATATCGGCGAGGACAAGGACTTCACACCGGTTATCAAAAAAGCTCTTGAACTGGGCGGATACGCTCAGGATCATGTCCTAACGGGCATCAACGGCGGTACACAGGTAACCACCGGGTTCAGCCACGGCACCGTGCTTTCCGTCGCGGATAAAGTAGTCGAAGCCGTAAAATCCGGAGCCATCAAGCATTTCTTCCTGGTCGGCGGCTGCGACGGCGCAAAGCCGGGACGCAATTATTACACCGAATTCGTGAAGAAAACCCCCAAGGACAGCGTAATTCTTACGCTTGCCTGCGGCAAGTACCGCTTTAATGATCTGGATTTAGGCACGATCGGCGGACTTCCGCGCCTGATGGATATGGGACAGTGCAATGATGCGTACAGCGCAATCCGCGTGGCCGTGGCTTTGGCGGACGCCTTCCAGTGCGGCGTGAACGACCTTCCGCTGACAATGGTGCTTTCCTGGTATGAGCAGAAAGCCGTCTGCATCCTTCTTACGCTGCTCTCCCTCGGCATTAAGAATATCTACCTCGGACCCACACTGCCGGCCTTTGTTTCTCCGAACGTACTGAATTATCTGGTTGAGAATTTTGGTATTTCTCCGATTTCAACCCCGGATGAAGATTTAAAGAAAATACTGGGATAAAAATACTGAGCGAATAAAAAACTGAGGCTACCGGTACGGTACAGCCTCAGTTTTTGCTTCTGTATGGAATCCGGTGCAAACGGTTATTTTTCACCGCGGGCCACAAAGACGCTGATACTTGCTTTGTCACAGCCGCAGTCGGAGGAAGCGCAGCAGTTCCCGCCCGCGCAGTCCACGGTAATGTTTTTAAGCCCGGCTTCAGAAAACCATTTTTGAATTTCTTCCCGCTTGAATCCCATCCAACGATCATGCTGCTCCGTCCTCAGAAATTCATGGCTGTGCTCATCCAGATCGGTAAGGACCAGCTTTCCGCCGGGTTTTATTATCCGGGTCATTTCCCGAATCGCGGCAAGAGGGTTTTCGACATGGTGCAGATACATATTTGCCATCGCATAATCCACCGCGCCGTCTTCTACCGGCAGTTTTTCGGATTCGCCCAACCGGCAGTCGACATTGCTGCCTGAGGCAAATTTTTTCTTCATCTGCTCCAGCATTTCCACGGAGTTATCAATGGCTATGACCTTCAGTCCGCGATTCAAAAGGCCTTCCGTAACAAATCCGGTGCCTGCGCCGATATCCGCGGCTGTTCTGCCGCTTTTCACCTCCGCAACGGAATAAGCTTTTTCCCGGATATCCTCGGAAAAAAAGCTTTTGCGCATTGTGTCCCACTGGCCGGCGACTTCTTTAAAATATTCTTTACAGCTCATTATCACTGCTCCGATCTTCCACAAATTACTTCATTCTGACCGTTTCCGCAAACAGTACAATATCGAAAATAGCGCTTGGTTGCTGTTTTAATCGATACCGGCAACCTTGCTCCGCCGTTCCATCAGCACGGTGCTGCGCCATTTGCCGTTTGTGTCTTTGCCGATTTTCTCACGGAGACCCACCCTGCGGAAACCGCAGTCTTCGTGCAGGCGGATGCTCGGTTCGTTGTCTTCCATAATGCCGGACTGAAGAAGCCAGAAGCCGTATTTTTCCGATTCCCGGATTAAATGGTTCAGCAGCTGCATTCCAACTCTCTTTCCGCGCGCGCTTTCCGCTATGTAAATGCTTACTTCGGCAACGCCAGCATAAACCGGGCGGCTGCTGACCTTGGACAGGGAAGCCCAACCGACCACTTTATCTCCTTCGCACGCGGTAAATCTGCATTCGGCAATGTGCCCGGCGTTCCACTCGCTGTAAGCGGGTATTTCATACTGAAAGGTCGCTTTCCCGGTCGCGATTCCCTGACGGTATATTTCAGCCACAGCTGGCCAGTCGTTTTCTGCCATTGGGCGTATATTGATTTCCATTTTCTTATCTCCTTGTTTTTTATTCGGATATGGCTTCCAGTAAAATCTGGATGCTTTCCAGTACCTGCTCCTGTTTGTCCTGCGGAATTGCGGAATATATTTTGAGGAAGTAGGCGTTCATGCTTTCTTCGATGCTGCCGAACTGCTTTCGGCCTTCCCCGGTAAGGGAAATCGTAACGTAGCGCCGGTCCTCCGGGTCAATGTCCCTTGCAGCCAGACCGCCGGTAACCAGTTTGTTTACTGTCCGGCTCATCGAACTGTTATCAAGGTTCAGTTTATCCGCAAGCTCGTTGAGCGAGATTTCCCCCGCGCGTCCGATTTCCACCAGCGCGTGGCACTGAGCCAATGTAACGCTGCAGCAGGCATTCTGATTTTCCTGCAGAATTCCGAGCTTTCGCTCCAACTCTCGAATCTGTTCGCGAAGCTGGTTTGACTTTTCACTTTGATCCACAATAATCACCTCTTACAATAATTGTATCATAAAATAGTTGTACAGTGCAACTATAAATTAAAATATAGCGGGGCAAAGTTGCCCCGCCGCGCAGATTGAGACAAAGCCGTGCGGTCTGTCTTACAGATAATCCGAAATATGTGCTTTTAATTCTGTAATCTTCGCCTTAATCCTATCCGCTGTACGGAGAAAGTTTTCTTCCGACTTTCCGGTAGGGTCTTCCAGCCCCCAGTCCTCACGGTGTTTGCAGGGGAGGAAGGGGCACTGAACGCCGCAGCCCATGGTGATTACAACATCGACCGATGGAATGTCCTGCAAAAGCTTCGGATACTGGCTTTGGGTCATGTCAATGCCGTAAAGCTTTTTTATGGTTTCCACCGCGTCCGGATTGATTTCATTTTTGATCTCGGTTCCCGCCGAATACACGTCAAAGGCATCGGCCGCTATGGTTTTGCCAATTGCTTCCGCCATTTGGGAACGGCAGGAGTTATGGGTGCAGACAAACGCCACCTTCGGTTTTATGTTCATAACCGCTTTCCTTTCCGTATACTGTATTCAGACTCTCTGTTCCCTGCTGAAATATTTCTCCTTGATGTACAGGGAAAGCCGAACCAGTGAAATCATAACGGGGACCTCAATCAGCGGCCCGATCACGGCGGCAAACGCCTGCCCGGAGCTGATGCCGAAAATTGCGACCGATACGGCAATGGCAAGTTCAAAGTTATTGCTTGCCGCGGTAAAGGAAAGCGTGGAAGCGTGGCGGTATTGGAATCCGAGTTTATAGGAAAGAAAGAAGGTCAGCACAAACATGATGACAAAGTAAAGAAGCAGGGGAATCGCGATGCGCACGACATCCAGAGGTAATTCCACAATGAACCGGCCTTTGAGCATGAACATGAGGATGATCGTATAAAGCAGGGAAATTAAAGCAAGCGGAGAGATCTTGGGAATAAACGTTTCATTCAGCCATTTTTTCCCCTTGAAATGAATGACGGAGAAACGCGTCGTAATCCCGGCAGCAAAGGGAGCCCCCAGATAGATCAGCACGCTGCGCGCCACATCCCACATGGAAACATTTACAGAGCTGCCGCCCCAGGAAAGATGGAACGCCTGCGGAAGTACGGTGATAAAGAGCCAGATGTATACGGAATAGAACAGAATCTGGAAAATCGCGTTCAGCGCCACTAAAGCGGCGCAGAATTCGTTGTCGCCTTTTGCCAGTGTGTTCCAGATAAGCACCATGGCGATACACGGCGCAATCCCGATGATCACGGTGCCGATGGCGTAATCCGGCTTATCCGGCAGGAAGACTGCGGCAAGCAGGAACATGATAAGCGGCCCCACAAGCCAGTTTTGCAGAATTGCCAGACCGAATGCCCTTTTGTTGCCGGTTACCTTGCTGATTTCCTCATACTTTACTTTTACCAGCGGCGGGTACATCATCAGAATCAGGCCTGCCGCAATCGGCCACGAGATGGTTCCGGTGCTCAGGCTGCTGATCGCGCTTGCCGCAGTGGGGAACAGGTTCCCCAGTATCACACCCAGCGCCATCGCGATGAAAATCCACAGCGTTAAGAAACGGTCTAAAAAAGAGAGTTTTGCTCCGGCCTTTTCCATATTTTATCCTCCTGCTTTTGATTTCTTTTCTTTTTTATTTATACCGATTTATAAGAGTTCCAGCAGTTTTTTGCCCTTTACTTCGAAAGGCTTCCACGGAATTATCGCATAACTGCCGTTTGAAATTTGTCCGACTTTCTGAATCCACGGGGATTCATTTGCCGCCTTTGCTTTTAAGAACGCGCTGCTCGTGTCGGTAAGGGTATAGCTGGCGTTGATGACCCACCATTTTACGGAAAGCCCCGCGCGCTTTAAATCGTCGGCAAGCCGCCGGGCTTCGTAGAACGGCGTGGTTTCCGCAAGCGTTACGATGATGACTTCTGTTTCGTCGGGATTTTTGAGTCTTGGGAGCAGCTCTCTTTCCGCGTTCGAAACATCGCCGCCGGAATTTTCAATCTGCCGGTTATAGCTTTGGGTGGATTCAAGCAGCAGAATCGTATGACCGGTGGGGGCGGTGTCCATGATCACCGTTTCCTCCTCGCTTTTTGCCACAATATCGGCGAACGCCCGGAACACGGCGATTTCCTGCGTACACGGAGAGCGAAGGTCTTCCTTTACATATTCAAGATCGTCCTCGGACATGGTCTGCCGCGCTTTGGAGAGCACTTCTTCCTGATATTTTCTCAATTCCTCCTTTTCGTCAATATGGCTGACGGAAATTCCGTTTTCCTGTCCCACAACAAGGTTCAGGTGGTCGGCGGGGTCTGTGGTTGCGAGCCGTACTTTCTGGCCCTTCTGGCTCAGGCCGAGCGCGATGGCCGCGGCGACCGTTGTTTTGCCGACGCCGCCTTTTCCCATTGTAAAAACAACCTTTTTGCCGGTTTGGTAGATTTCAGTTACGATATCCGTAAGATCATAGCTGCCGGTCGGGCTCACCGGCGTTCCCGCGGCGGACGTACCGGAGTACGACAGCATATGCCGTACATTCTCAATGCCGGTGATGTTGTAGGCCCGCAGCGGCACCATAAAGGCCGGGCGCTGCGAAAGGCTCTGCGGAATCTCCTTTAATGCGGCCTGCTGCTTTTCATACAATGCGGTTTCCACCAAATCATTTGTATCATAGCGTTCCAGAATCCCGTTGATTACAAGCACCTGGTTGCTGATGCCAAGTGCGCCAAGCTCCTCGGAGGCCCGGGCCGCTTCCAGAATCGGCGCGGTTTCCGGCCGGGTGACAAGCACGAGCGTAGTCAGGCTGCCGTCCGCAAGGGTATCCACCGCTTTTTTATACACCGCTTTTTTGCTTTCCAGACCGGAGAGCTGCCCAAGGCAGGAAGCGCCATGCTTGCTTTCGCTGATGAAGCCGCTCCATGCCGACGGCAGCTGGAGCATACGCAATGTATGGCCGGTTGGCGCTGTGTCGAAAATAATGCGGTCAAAGTGCTCCGCTTTCTCCTCGTCAGTCAGGAAGGAGGAGAATTCGTTGAATGCGGCAATTTCCACCGTGCAGGAGCCGGAAAGCTGTTCTTCCATGTTTTGAATGACCGAGTCCGGCAGCTTTCCGCGGTACGGGCCGATCACCGACTCGCGGTACTCGGCGGCGGCGGCCAATGGGTCAAGGTTGGCTACCACAAGTCCCGGAACTTCCTTAATTGCCATCCCCCTGTTATCCAGCTCCAGACCGAACACGTCCTGCAGATTGGACGCCGGGTCTGTGCTCACAAGCAAAACTTTTTTGCCGCAATCCGCAAGGGAAACCGCCGTAGCGCAGGCGATAGAGGTTTTACCCACGCCGCCCTTTCCGGTGAAAAACAGGTATTTGGTTCCCGCGGCGGACGGGCTGTATAATTCCATGTCCATCGTTTCTCCTCAGCAGCAGCCGTTCGGGCCGCAGCTGCATTTATGAATCTTTGTTTTAACCGGAATTGACTGTATTTTATCGAGGTCAACACCCAGATAAACGGCGAAATCTTCATTGGAGGGGTAGGCCGCTTCCTTCACAATTTTTCCGTCAACCACGGTGATCGGCAGGACATTCGAACCCTTGCCGTTCAATTCCTTGTTGACCGCCGCGTTGCTCACAAATGCCTGCGGCTCGGAGGAAAGATTATGCCGCTTTACCTCGATTCCGTTTTTCTTCAGGTTTTCAATCACTGCGGAGACCCGAATCAGCTCGGGATTCACGGAAGGGCCGCATACTCCGGTTGAACAGCACATTGCGGGGTCATAAATCTCCATTTTACTCATAAAAGAACAGCTCCTTATTCAAAATAATCTATGATATAGAACTTTATCTATATTTATGGTATGCAATAAAGTCTGATATGTTCTTATTATAACCGATTATAACCAAATTGTTTGAATGGCTCAAAAGTATAAAAGAAGGAATCAGCATTTGCTTTTCTTAAAACCGTGGCAGATGCAGTCCGGCTTTTCGCTTGAAACCAGCCTCCAGTATTCTGAAATATTTTTGCAGGTGTCCGGGTTCAGCGTGTAGCGCATCCACGCGCCTTCACGCACGGCGTTTACGATGCCGCAATCGGTCAGCATTTTCATATGATAGGAAAGCGTAGGCTGGGTAATATTGAACGATTTCAGGATATCGCAGGCGCAGAGCTCCCCGCAGGAAAGCATATCGATGATTTTCAGCCGCGTTTCATCGGAAAGGGCTTTGAACAGCAGGGCATAATCCGCATAGCTTTTTTCCATAGTAACCTCCT
>DATAML010000187.1:0-2461 GCA_036260545.1 Caproiciproducens sp. | reverse complement strand
ACATCCCGAAAGTCATAGGATGCGGTGGCATAAATCGGCGGTGAAACGGCATAGTTGTGATCTTTCGGCTCGTATCCCGCCCGGACTTTTTGTGTATCAAACCGATACACAGGTGCAGATGTTTCGTTTGACATGTGTATTCTCCTTTCAATTTTGGGGTTTTCGTACAGTCTGGCATATCCGATTCATCCATGTCGCACATCATATAACACCACACCCTTTACTTTATATTTAGGAATCGCTGATTTAATAAATCCTCCCGGGAGCCTTTGGTGCAGTCAGGTTATCCGTGGGAAAATGTATTTTCCTGTTTTACGGGCCGGATATAAATCTGTTTTGAAAAGTCTTCGCCGCCCGGGATGCCGACCGCGTCGGCACGGCACCGCTGGCAGTGGCGGAATACGCTGATGTATGCCTCCGCTTCACCGCGAACGCTGCCGAGCAGCGCACAGTCCGGCGCGGAGCACCACGCAAGCTCATGCTGCGGAATCAGTGGAATAATATTGTAAATCTGCGCGCCTGCTTCGCTTACGGTCTTTGCAACCGTTTTAATATGCCCGGCGTTGATTTCCGGAATCAGCACGGTGTTGACCTTAACCGTAATGCCGGCCTGCGCCACCATCTTGATTCCGGTAATCTGGTTATGTATCAGGATTTCCGCGGCTTCTTCACCCGTATAGCGTTTCCCCCGGTAAACAATCCCGCTGCAGATACGCGCCTGAATGGACGGGTCAACGGCGTTTACCGTAACGGTAAGGGTATCGATTCCCACCTCGATTATTTCAGACGCATAGTCCGGCAGAAGCAGACCGTTCGTGCTCATACACTTGATGATGTCCGGAAACTCCTTTTTGATCAGGCGAAAGGTCTGAAGCGCGTACGGCGTTGCCAGCGTATCGCCCGGCCCGGCGACGCCCGCCACCGTGATATCCGGGCAGACGGCAATCGCCTTGCGCACAACCTCCACCGCTTCTTCGGGGGTAATAATAACGGAAGCTATGCCGGGACGGACATCCACATCATTGATTTTCCGGTCACAAAACCGGCATGTAATATTGCAGCCGGGAGAAACCGGCAGATGTACCCTGCCCTTATTTACTTTTGCGCCGACGGAAAAGCAGGGATGCACTTGGGTCAATTCCGAAAAAGTTCTGTTCAAAATAGCCTCATTCCCATCCATCAAGCAGATTTGGACCGACCAGCTGTTCTAAAACCTCTTCAACCGGGCCGGACGCTTCAAAAACACGTTTGCCGTGCTGAATCATAAACGCCGCCGCGGATTCCCCGATTCGGCTGACAAAAACCGCGTCGCAGTCATCCAGCGCTTTCAGCAGGTGGTCAAAGCCCCCTTCGCAGTTTCCGCGGCAAAAGGCCTGCGTTCTGCGGGAATCCACCGCTTCATAGGAATCTTCTGAGATATCAAAAATCTGGAAAATCCGCGCACTTCCAAAATGCTGGTCAATATATGTTCCGTCCGTGCTTGCAAATGCAGCTCTTATCGACATTCAGGTTCCTCCTTCTGCGGCTAGCGGTAGGTAGCTAAAACAGTATCGTAGATATCTTCAATTACACGGAGCCCGCCGGTAAACCCGGCATAATTGGTGGTCAGAACCAACCGGTAGGGAGACGGCACCGCCGCGGAAAGGAAATCATAATCCTTTTCCTTTGCCAGTTCCTTATCCCAGCCACTGCCGATAATCAGCCCGCGCCCGCTGTGGGAAAGCCCGCGGATGATTTCCTGCGCCTTACCCGCATCCGGTTCAAAGAGCAGCGGGATATCCCGTTTATCCGAGGTTGATTTTAGTTCGGCTCTAATTTGTTCCTGAAAATTTTGCGGCGTATTGTCCACCACAAACTGTTCCTTGGGAATAATCCCCACCTCGTGAAGCAGGAACTTAGAGAGCCCGACCACATAGCCCGCGTCATGTATGATGTGAACATGATTGGGCAGGCCGTAGCGAAATTCCAGCAGGAAAGTGGCAAGATTGTCGATTTCTTCGTAAAACGCCTCGCGTTCCCGCCGGATAAATTCCTCTGCGGCAGTCTGGTCAATTTCTGCGCCCTGTTCTGCGGCAAAGGCCAGCACCTGCCGCAAAAACCGCTCGGTTTCATTCGCGCCGACGGGGACATACGGGAACCTTGTAAACGGCTGCCCGTAGCGTTCCTCCAGATGTTCCGCGATGGGCAGGCCGTACCAGGGAGAAACCAGAATGTTGAAATTGGCGCGGGGAATTTGCCGCCACTCGCTTACCCCTTCGGATTTCGGGCCAAACAGCACATGGACCTTAAGCCCGAGCCCTTCCAGAAGCCGCTTGTATTCGCCGAGGTTGCCCTTCCAGAAAGGGTCCTGATAAGGCAGCGAAGCGAGCAGATTGACCGTGTTTTTTTCGCTCCGGGCGGGGTTATCCTCTTCAAACAGCCTGACGTACTGGTCGACGATGGCGTTTACCACAAGGCTGTG
>DATAML010000186.1:0-8581 GCA_036260545.1 Caproiciproducens sp. | reverse complement strand
TAAAAACTGGATTCTTACCCACGCGTCGGTACGGATCGACGTGAAAACCGGCATTCGTCCGAGGGGCGATTCCACAAGGCAGTGCGGCGTATTTTAATCAAAACAAATCATAGAAAGCAGAAAATAGAATTTCTCTTTTGAACCAAATGGAGCCCTGCTATTGCGGCAGGGCTCCATTTGAGCAATAACAGCATAAGCTGCCGGATTTGACCGGAACATTTTGATTTTGGAAATGAATCCGGCTCTGATCGATAAAGACGGCAAACAGGCAGAGCGTGACTTCGTTTACCACCTGAGGAAGAGCCGAACGCTCTTCCTTTTTTATTTGTGCCAAAAGCTGCGTTTAGAAGACCGTCTGCGCATTTCGGCAGAAATGACCGTGAAAATCCGGCGCTCCGCATGAAGAAAAATTCATATATGCAAAGAAAGGCATGTTTTTACCTCTGTTTCCTATTACAGGGTAATATACTTCCATATTATGGTTACTATACATAGTAATTCATGGTAATTTTAGTATAATATTGACAATACAAACAAAAATTAGATATACTCTAAACACAGCACATGGAATAATTTGAGGCTATTTTTACATATCAGCAAGACTTCATTGCTGGAGCTTTTGTCAGGATGAAACGGGAAACGGAATGGTGCTTCCGTTTGCATCTGTGACGGAATGTATGTAACTTCTCATAGCACGTGAAAATACATACAGCGGACGGTTTCACGGACAAAAAGGATGTAAAAGCTCAGGTTGTCTATGTCGCTCACTTTAATAAGGAGGACAAAAAAGAATGAGAAAAATCACAGGAAAAGTTGTTTCTCTTGTGCTTGCGTTGGCGCTTGCAGCAACAAGTTTTTCGGCAAACTTCGCTTCTGCAACAACCAGAACTGTAGCAGGAACCGCAAGCTTTGACGGCGAAAAATCCATTTACCTTGTAAATGGCGGTTCCACCGAAGCAGCCAGATCAGTAACCGCTTTCAGCCAGTGGGTTGATGGAACGGTTGACACAGCAGATCATCACGACGGAATCGGAACGGCAGAAATCTCCGACATTTCCCACGTGTCCGGCGATAAGCTGGTTAAATGGGATATTGACAATGACACAATTACGCTGAGAAGCGCAGACTCCGAAGGACAGGAAGTCATTTCCATTCTGTTCAAAGCCACCTACACAAACGACGACGGTGACGATGTAACAGTAAAGGCAAGCAAACAG
Organism: Caproiciproducens sp.; assembly: GCA_036260545.1. GTDB lineage: Bacteria > Bacillota > Clostridia > Oscillospirales > Acutalibacteraceae > DATAML01. Next base: position 7,364 of record DATAML010000186.1, on the reverse strand, counting down.
TTCACAATTTACGCCTATGATGCAGGTTCGGCTCTGGTTCGTATGTATGCCGCCAAAGATTCCGGCAAAGCTCCGGATGAAGTCGGTTCTTTTGCAAGAAACGACGGCAGCTATAAGGATATTGCCGTTTACAAGGCATCCAATGACGGCACAAGCGCAAAGGCTGTCTGGACGAACCTCTACACTCCGGTAATCAAATCCGGCAGTGCCGCTCAGGATTCGACCGCTACCAATGCGGAGCTTGCAGCCGCCGGCGTAACAACAAGCAACTATGCGGACTATCAGTTTGTATATTCGGACAACAGCCGTGTTGTTCTGACAAAGCAGACCGGAAATTACATCCGCGCAACCGTTGCTGCAAATGTTACCACAACCAAAACCACAAAGCTGGCTGCTACAGGAAATGTTTCCGTCAATGCCAGAAAGGTTTTAAGTTCGGTTAAGGTTTCCACGGATACCGATGACAAAGTAACGGCAAAGTCCAAGATCGACAAAAAGATCATTGCACCCGCCGGTTATGTAAACATCGGGAAAGACAAGGGAACCTATCTGTATGCTGCAACTCTGGACAGCGATGCAAACGACAACATCGACGTAGCAAACTCCGAAGTTGTCTTTGGCGGAGCGGACGGAATCAACACCGGTGCAACTCCCGCGGATATTAACGTATCCGGCGGCACTGTTACAAAGATTTCCGGTAAAGTGGATTCCCTTACCATTACAGAAGCTACCGTGAATGCGGTAGACCTTGACACAGGCGACGTCGTCGTCAGCGACGACAGCGCGAAGGTCGGCAATATTACAACCGATGACAACGGCGGCGCCGCAGGCAACACCGGTAAAGTCACGGTTGACGCCGGTAAAGTCGGAAACATCGATACAACCGACGCATCCGACGGCAACGACACGGTTGAGGTTACAGGCGGCACAGTCGGAACCATCGCGACAGACGGCATCGTTACAGTTGTCGCGGGCGATGAAGAGACCCCGGCTGTTACCGGTGATATCACAGCAAAACAGGTAACTCTTGATTCCAACAGCGGCAAGGTTTCCGTCGGCACAATCAAGTCCACAGCCGCCGGTTCCACAATCGCTCTGGAGAACGGCGACTATGCGCTTTCCGTAAAGGGCTTTAACTTTGATTACCGCGATACCGCTCTGACTCTGTCGGAGTTCAGCGGCAAGATTGCAGCCCCCGTAAACGCACAGAACGGCTCCATCTCCTATGAAACCGATTCAGATTCCCAGATTCTCACTACCGTTACCGGTACTGTAAACGTCGGCACAATCAATATCGACGAATACACCACCCTTGCGTTTGACGGCGCGGTTGAGGTCGGCACGGTATCCGGCTCCGGCACCCTTAAGGTTTATGCCGGCAAACTCTACGTTACAGAAGGCGCTTCCGGCGTAAAGCTGAAGCTGGCCGACGCTGTCCTTTCCGCAGGAATGACAGCATTCAAGGCGGATATCGACATGGTTGACGTTGAGGATATGGATACATTCGGCTTTACGCTTGCAAAGACGGCCGGTACTTCCATTGATACCTTCAAGATCGCTTCCATCTACTTCGGCGGCATCGGCATCGACAAGTCCGATATAAATGTTGCCGTAGGCCAGAAGCAGACCTTCACGGTAGTTGCTTATCCCACCGGAACATCCCTCCCGGCAGGCTCTCAGGTTTCCTGGGACTTTGAAGGCAACGATGAAATCTTTGCGGTAACCTATTCCGGCAACACCGCGACTGTTTCTGTTCTGAAGACGGATTCCGAATTTGCATCTGAGAACGCCGGCACGCTGACTGCAACCCTGCAGGATGCCGAAGGCTATGCTCTTGACGATTATGACGCGGCAACCGCCACAGTCAACGCCGTTAAGACTCCGGATGCAGTTTCCGACACAAATGCTGCTCTTACCGTTGCGAAGGGCGCGGGCTATACCATGAAGGTTACTTCCGCTTCCGTTCCTTCCGTAACACTCGGTTCCGCTGGCGTGTACTCTGTAGCGCTTGTTTCCAAGAACGGAAACGACTATTTCTACAAGCTCACTGCCACCGGTGATGCAGGCAAAGCAACAGGCGTGTACCTCAACGGCAGAAAGCTCTTTGTTGCCACGGTAAAAGCGTTTGCTTTCACCAGCGATACAACAACCAACACCACCGTTAAGGGCGCATACACCTTCAAGGTTACTTCCGATACCGCTCCGGTTGTTACAATCGGTTCCGGCGTGTTTAAACTTGCGCTGGTTTCCCAGAGCGGCAAAGCTTATTTCTATAAGCTTACCTCTGCCGGTGCAAACGGTGCGGCTGCAGGCGTTTATGTAAACGGCAGCAAAATTTTTGTAGCAAAAGTTGGCTGAGGATTCATAGAATAGACTAAAGACTCCTTAATAGTTCGTATTTGTGCATGGAACGGCCCGGACGAAAGTCCGGGCCGTTCTTGGCTGCTGCGGTCAAATGAAATTTCTCTGGTTTACCAGATAATCGGTCGCCTGATCGCACCACTCGATATCCGCCCGGTATTGGATTTCGCCTTTCAGCACGGTAGTTCTGCGGTAATGCCAGTCGGCGTCCTTAGCCGGACACTCGTTCATCTTCTTGGCGATTTCTTTCAGCGTCTCCAGACGCTGAATCGTTTCTTCTTTGAACCGTTTAATATGCTGCAGGTTCACTTCCAACGGGACATGGTGCCCGAAGAACAGCTTCAGCAGCAGTTCACTTTTGCTGTTCTTACCGGGTGCTATGGGAGTGAGCAGCCATTTTTTCAGCTCGTCAAGGCCTTCTTCCGTAATGGTATATACTTTGCTTTCCGGTCGGTTGCCGTTTTTTTCCGTCTTATATACGGCCAGATTCAAATCCACCAGTTTCCTCAGTGTGGGATAGATTTGCTTGTAATCAATCTCCCAGAAATAACCTACGCCTTCATTAACCCAGCTCTTGATCCCATACCCGGACATGGACCCGAAGCCAAGAATTCCAAGTATTGCGTAATAGCTGTTGTTAATTCTTGACATTTTTTGCCTCCAAATTTAATATATGCAATTATTTCATTATTGTAATGCGATAATATACGAATTTCATATATACATATATAATAGCACATTTATTATTATATATAAACGGAAAGGTTAAAATTGTTTTTAGCCGTTCGGAATAAATCCGGAGTTCCATAGAATTGTAATTCCTGGTAAAAAGTGATACGATAAGACCGGCTCAGTCCTGCCGGTACGGCGGATTCATTCATGATATAGGATGGTTACTGCGATGAGTGATATTCAAATCGATACAAAATTATATACGGGAAGGCCGGAGGACGCCCGTCTACCCAAGGAAATGGCGGTCTATGACCTGCTGGACAGGCTCCGGATTCCTTATGTGCGCATAGACCATGACGCGGCGGGGCATGTGGAATTCTGCGATCAGGTGAGCGGGATTCTGGGCGTTGAAATCTGCAAAAATCTGTTTCTGTGCAACCGGCAGAAAACGGATTTTTATCTGCTGATGATGCCGGGCAAAAAGGAATTCCATACCAAAGACCTTTCCAAACAGATCAACAGCGCCCGGCTCTCTTTTGCGGGCGAGGAGTTTATGGAAAAATTTTTGAATGTCACGCCCGGTTCCGTGAGCGTAATGGGCCTGATGAACGATACGGAAAGGAAGGTACGGCTGCTGATCGACCGCGATGTGGCGGAAGCCGAATATGTCGGGTGTCACCCCTGCATCAATACCTCCAGCCTGAAAATCCGGACGGCCGACCTGCTTGAAAAATTTCTCCCCTACGCAGAGCATGAGCCGACGTTTGTTTCCCTTTAATCGGCGGGCGGAACCGGCTGGGAGAAATTTATCAGCCGGATGAAAAATAAAATAGGACGGAAGCTATTGACATTTATTAGGAAAGCGGTATAATACAGTTGAACAGACAATCAACTGTTCAACTAAAGGAGGCGTTCTTAATGAATCCGTATCCACCGGATATTGATAAATGCGACTGTACCATCATTCACGAGGAAACGGTCAGTGAAGTCCGCCGGCATATGCCGGAAGAGGAAAATCTGCTGGATCTTGCGGACCTGTTCAAGGTCTTCGGCGATTCCACAAGGGTAAAAATCCTCTGCGCCCTGTTTAAATCGGAGATGTGCGTCTGCGACATCGCCGCGCTTCTGGGCATGACGAAATCGGCGATTTCCCACCAGCTCCGCGTGCTCAAACAGTCAAAGCTTATCCGGAGCCGCAGGGATGGAAAGGTCGTTTATTACTCGCTGGATGACGAGCACGTAAAGAATATTTTTGACCAGGGTCTGGCGCATGTATCGGAATAATATTATGTGACCGGCGAAAAAGCGCGCAGCGCCTTTTCCGCGCAGGCGCAATTTACCCCGAAAACCGGTTGGTTTTAATTTGCAAACAAGTATGAATCAAATATAGAAGCTGTAATACTATTTTGCTTAAACAGTTGAATAATTGCTCAATTAATCATATTAGGGAAGGCTGGGGAATAGGATGACAATCAGAAAGCGGTATGAACTTGAGGGCCTTTGCTGCGCAAACTGCGCGGCGGAAATTGAACGGGAGGTCGGCGGGCTGGAGGGCGTTTCCGCGGCAAGCGTGGATTTTGCTTCAAGGCTGCTGACCGTGGAACTGGCGGAGCCGGCTGCGGAACATTTTGCGGAGCAGGCGGAAAATATCGCAAAGCGGCATGACTCCGATATTGCGCTCAGGGAAAAGGAGCTGGCGCAGCCCGGCAAAAAAGTGATGTACCTTGTCGGGCTTAACTGCGCGGATTGCGCAAAAAAGATTGAAACCGCGGTTCGGGGTATGGACGGCGTACAGTCCGCCAATCTTGACTTTGTTTCCCAGAAGCTCACCATAGAGGCATCGGATCAACAGAGCCTGCCGGTGCTTGCAAGGCAGGCCGCGCAGATTGTTCACGAAATCGAACCGGACGTGGAAATTTCCTACACCGGAAAGGCTGCCGCAGAATCGCCGGAGGGCGGAAAAAAACAGCGCCTGCGGCAGATCGGTCTTGCGGCTGGTGCAGTGTTGTTTCTTCTCGGCATGGTTCTTAAGCTTCCCCAGCCGGCGGAATTCACTCTGTTCCTCATCAGCTACCTGCTGGTGGGCGGCGAGGTGGTGCTGCGGGCGTTAAAGAATATTGCAAAAGGCCGGGTCTTTGACGAAAACTTTCTGATGAGCATCGCAACCGTCGGCGCGTTTGCAATCGGGGATTTCGCCGAGGGTGTCGCGGTCATGCTTTTCTATCAGATCGGCGAATTCTTTCAGGATTTGGCGGTTAACCGTTCCCGCCGCTCAATCTCCGCGCTCATGGATATCCGCCCGGATTACGCCAACCTGAAAATCGGGGGCGAGATCAAAAAGGTTTCCCCGGAGGAAGTGGGCGTCGGCGATTTGATTCTTGTCCGCCCCGGCGAAAAGGTTCCACTGGACGGCAAAGTCACAGAAGGCAGCTCCTCCGTGGATACCGCCGCACTGACCGGCGAATCCCTCCCACGCGACGTGGAACCGGGCAGCGAGCTGCTCTCAGGCTCGGTGAATAAAAACGGGGTTTTAACGGTGGAGGTAACGAAGGAATTCGGAGAATCCACCGTTACGAAAATATTGGATTTGGTTCAGAACGCGGGCAGCCGGAAGGCGCCCACGGAAAATTTCATCACGAAGTTCGCGGGATATTACACGCCCGCGGTAGTCTTCTCCGCTCTTGCGCTCGCTGTGATTCCACCGCTGATGGTTCCCGGCGCGTCTTTTCCGGTATGGATTAACCGCGCCCTCACCTTCCTCGTTGTTTCCTGCCCCTGCGCGCTGGTCATTTCCATTCCGCTCAGCTTTTTCGGGGGAATCGGCTGCGCTTCCAAAAACGGAATTTTGATTAAGGGCAGCAATTATCTGGAAGCGCTCAACCATGTGGATACTGTGGTATTCGACAAAACCGGCACGCTGACGAAAGGAAACTTTACGGTTACGCAGATCAACCCCGCCGAAGGCTGGACGCGGGACGAAATCCTGCGTTACGCCGCGCACTCCGAATTCTATTCCGGCCATCCCATCGCCGCCTCCATTCGGGAAGCCTACGGAAAAGAACCGGAAGCCGCGCGGATTGCCGGGTATGAGGAAATCTCCGGGAAAGGCGTGCGGGTGACCGTGAACGGCAGAAACGTGCTCGCCGGAAACGGAAAGCTGATGGACGAGGAAAAAATAAGCTGGCAGGCTTCCTCCGAAGCCGGAACAGTCGTTTACCTTGCCGTTGATGGGACTTTTGCGGGTTCAATCGTTATTTCCGATGAGATTAAGCCGGACAGCGCCGGGGTAATCCAGAGTTTGAAAGCCGCCGGAGTGCGGCATACCGCCATGCTGACCGGGGACAGCCGCGCGACCGGCGAAAAGGTTGCAAAAGAGCTTGGGCTGGATTCGGTTTATGCCGAGCTTCTTCCGCAGCAGAAGGTGGAACAGATGGAGGCGCTGAGCAAACAAACCGAAAAGGGCGACAAGCTGGTATTCGTGGGGGACGGCATCAACGACGCGCCGGTTCTGGCCCGCGCCGACGTCGGCGTGGCAATGGGCGGCCTCGGTTCGGACGCGGCGATTGAAGCGGCCGACGTCGTCCTGATGACGGATGAACCCTCCAAGCTCGCGGACGCCATCCGCATTGCGAAACGGACGCGGTCTATCGTCCGTCAGAACATCATTTTTGCGCTCGGCGTAAAAATCGCAATCCTCATCCTGGCCGCTTTCGGAATTGCCACCATGTGGGCGGCGGTGTTCGGGGATGTAGGCGTAACGGTGATTGCGGTCTTGAACGCGATTCGGGCAACGAACCCGAGCAGCGGCAAATCCCGGTAACGGTTTTTCCGGGTGGCAGACTCGCATATATTGTAACACAGAGGGGTGTCAGTATGAATCGGTTTCAGGTTACCGCGATAACCGCAATGGCAGTGTTCTACCTTGCCTATTTTTTGAAGGCGGCCCTTCAGCACAGAAGGGGGATTCAGACCCGGCAAATGGGAGGAAGCTCCAAAGCTGCGGAAACACGGAGAGTGGAAAAAATACTGGGAACTGCCACCCTCCTCGTGCCTGCCGTGGAGCTAATCAGCATCCTTTTGAATACAGCCCGGTATTTCGGCGATCCTTTACGATACTTTGGACTGGCGCTTGCATGGGCGGGGGATGTTTTGTTTATCCTCGCTATGTGGACCATGCGCGACAGCTGGCGTGCGGGAATCCCGGCAACGGATCAAACAGAGCTGGTGGCGGACGGAATTTACCGGCTAAGCCGAAATCCGGCATTTCTGGGCTTCGACCTCACCTATATCGGACTATACCTCATGTTTGACAATGTGATACTGCTGGCGGC
>DATAML010000173.1:0-3254 GCA_036260545.1 Caproiciproducens sp. | reverse complement strand
ATTCCGGCGGCGCTTTTATACGCACCGCCACAAAAGCTGATTGTTTTCAAACAAAGCCTGAATTTTCCCGGTATCCTTCAGCCAGGAAAGATAGGAACGGACGGTGCTCCCAACCAGAACATACTGCTCAAAATTCATTGTCAGATTATACTCGTCAAAAACCTTCTGAAGAATCGACTCGAAACCGAGCGGCGCTGCGCACAGTATGGTCAGCCGATCCGCGATTTCAAGAACCTTTTTTCGGTTTATGCTTATTAGCTCTTTCAAATCCTTTGCGGCCTCCGCGTGAGCGGGGACAAACATATTTGCTTCCATTTTCTCTACGGCGTCCAGCGTCTGTAAATAGGCGTCCACATCATAAATAAAGGAAATTCCGTATTTCTCCAGCGTGCTTTTACTGCTGATGCAGTCCGCCAGAAACACAGTGCCGTCGGGCGTGCGGATACCAATCATGTCAAAGAAATGCCCGGGCAGGGGAAGAACCTCCAGCTCCTTGGGAAAGCTTGAGTCGGTAATGTCTACCGCATTACTTTCGGCAGCGAGCAGAAACTTATGCCGCAAATCCCCGCAGGGATACCCTCCGTACAAAAAAGAAGTTTCCAGAATCGGATACCGGGTAAAGGCGGTTTCAATACGGTTGGCAAAAATTTTACAGCTTGTGTTTTGCTGTAAGTAATGATTCCCTCCGATATGGTCGGCGTTGGAGTGTGTGTTAATAATGGCTTTTAAGCACCATTCGTTTTCGTCCAGTATCTTGCGCACTTTTCGTCCCGCGTCCTTGTCGTTGCCGCTGTCGATCAGATATACGTCGGTATCGTTTGCTTTATAAATGCCGATTTTTGCCGGGGAGTTAATATAATAACTTTTTTTGCCCACCTGAACTAATTCAAACATCTTTTTTCGCTCACTTTCCGTTTATTGTTAACCGGGATAAAAAATCATATTGTATACCGTGCAGAGGGCTTCATAGGGGTTCCGGTAGGAATGTGGTACGTCCGCGCGGAAACGGATGGCCTGATTTTCATCTAGTGTAATTTTGCTGCCATTCAGAATCAAATCCAGTTTCCCATGCAGTACAAAAATATATTCTTCCACACCGTCAAGGTGCTTGCGGGAATCGTGAATGCATCCGGAATCAAACTCAATAAAGAAGATTTCAAAGCTTCTGACCGGATCAAACGCAAAAACCGGATAGGCGCGCATTTGGCCGTCGCTTTCTGAAATTACATCATTTCCCTTTAAATTCGCAATGCAGTATTCGGGCGACTGCTCCTTTAAGAAGGCCGAGAGAGGAACCTTCAGGCCGGTTGATATTTTCCACAGCGTATTGACCGTCGGCGAAGACTGGCCGCGCTCAATTTGGCCGAGCATCGGCTTGCTGACGTCGGTCAGATTTGAAACCTCCTCTAAAGTCAGGCTTTTGTTTTGGCGTATTTCTTTCAGACGCTCGCCGATCGTCAGCTTTGTTTTACTCATGAATTCCCCTTATTTGTATCATATAACATTATTTTGTGTATTATAACATATGATTTTGTCAAAGTAAATAAACATATTTCAAATAGCCAAAAAACATTTATGCTGGAAATGACGCGTGGCGGGGCGGCAAATCCGCGCCGGGGAAAGCGGCCCGCACGGAATCGGATTTTCCGGGTGCAGCCTGAGCGAAAAGTGAAACAGTCACGTGACTTTACGGTTGCAGTATAATTCCGTGCAGGCAGGAAATTCTGCTTGGGACTCTCGGGTTTGGCAGAGGTGGAACGAATTTACAGGGAGTTATTTTGCAAAAGGGAGTTGACAAATCAAAAATTACACACTAAGATATTAGCAAATAAAGAAATGAAGTCCGAAAAAGTCAAATAAGGTCTTTTGAACGGATTTCATTTTATTTCATATTGTCTGACAAAGAAGTCATTTAACAAATTATGTTAAATGACTTCTTTTTTTATCCTGAAATCAAAAATATTTTGGAGGCATTGTAATGGAGAACATCGGTTACTACAACGGCAAAACGGGACCAATCGAGGAAATGACGATTCCGATGAACGACCGCGTCGTTTATTTTGGCGACGGCGTATATGACGCAACCTATGCGGTCAATCATGTCATATTTGCCCTCGAGGATCATATTGACCGCTTCTTCGGAAGTTTCGCAAAGCTCAAGATTCCTTTCGCGATGACGAAAGAGGAGCTGGCAAAAGAGCTTCAGAAAACGGTAGATCAGGTTGATCCCACAAAAAGTATGATGGTTTACTGGCAGACGACGAGAGGGACGGGAATGCGCAATCATCTTTTTCCGGATTCGCCTGCAAACCTTTTGATTACCGTAAGACCGATTCCGCTCAGTGCCATTGATAAAACATTCAAGCTGATCACCGAAGAGGATACCCGGTTCTTCCACTGTGATATTAAAACCCTGAACTTGATTCCAAGTGTCATGGCGGCGCAGAAGGCTAAGGAAGCGGGCTGCGCGGAGGCAATCTTCCACAGAGGAGATACCGTGACCGAATGCGCGCACAGCAATATATCCATCATTAAGGACGGCGTGTTTATTACGGCTCCGCTGAGCAATTTGATTCTGCCGGGTACCGCCCGCAAGCATCTGCTGCGCTTGGCTGCGAAGGTCGGCATTCCTGCCGCAGAAAAAAACTATACGGTGGTGGAACTGATGGACGCGGACGAAGTGATTATTCACAGCTCCGGTACGCTCTGCAATGCCGTCAGCGAGGTGGACGGCAAAAAAGTGGGCGGACGCGCTCCCAAGGTGCTTAAGGCGCTGCAGGATGCCGCCGTCAAGGACTTCGAGGACTATATGCACGTAAAATTTGCCGATTACGCGGAATAAGCGGATGGATTTTCGTTGCGGCGTGAAAGAAGAGGAAATAAAAGGGGTAATTAAAATGACACAGGAAGAATTAACACAGCTGAATGTCGGGCAGAATCTGGACGATCTTATGAATCTGGATCCCCGCGGTTACGGGGTCTGCCGCATTTTATACGACGCGTCCAGAAAACACGCCCAAGAACCTCTGACGATGCATGCCGCAAAGGAACTGGTCCGTGTGGTAAAAGAAGGGGATTTGGTCTATATTTTTACGGGCTTTGTACTCATTCCATCCCACTGCGCGGAAACCGACGGAATCATCGGCGCCATGCTGCTTGCGCGCGCGCTGGTCAAGGCTTTTAACGCCAAACCGGTCATCATCTGCCCGGAGGATAATCTGCCCGCTGTCCGGAGTATGTCCTGTGTGATTGGG
>DATAML010000165.1:0-2829 GCA_036260545.1 Caproiciproducens sp. | reverse complement strand
AAGCTCGTTGGCGGCAGTCGTTTCATTGGAGGAAGTGATGCCGTATTTCATGGAATACGTATCGTTGAAATCGTCGTATGCCGTGGAATAGTTGTTGTATTCCGCCGTATAGAACGCAACTTTGCTTTCCAAATCCTCTTTGCCTTTTGCAGTGGTCTGCACATAGTCGTAATATTTTTCGTACTGGTCGGAAGCCTCGTTATAAGCGGTTTTTTCTTCGCTGTAATCGTCCGAATCGCTCGCTTTGGCGGCAAGGTACGCGCCGTAGGCGGTATCCTTCGCTTTTTTCAGCGTATCCAGCTCCGTGAGCACGTCCGAATGGTCGGTTTCATAATTGGAAAGCTGGGTGGTATAGCTTGCCTGCGTGGTTTTCGCGTCGTCGCGCCATTTCTTTAGCTGCTTCAGCTTGGCAAAGTCTGCGGGGAAGCTTTTCTGCAGCGCCTGGTATTTTGCCAGATCGGTCTGCTTTTCCTTTAGCGTCTCTTTATTCGTCGCAATTTCGTTTGCAAGGTCGGTCTTGGTCAGAGAAGCCGTGGTTGCCGCGTTGGCTGCGTCCTGCCTGCTTTTCTCATAAGTCAGCTTTGCGGTTTTCAGCTTGGTCTCCTGGTTGGTCAGGGCTTCCTCAAGCGAAATTTTCGCGGCAGCAAGCTTGGCAAGCGAGTCGGATGCGCCGGAGGTAATGCTGCTCTTGTCAAGCGTAACAAGGGTATCGCCTGACTTTACTTTATAACCTGCCTTTACCTTCGTGGTGTCGATGGTGACGGCAACCGGGAATTTTACCGTGACCTCGTCGAGCGTGACCGTTCCCGTTTCGCTGGTTCCAACGGTTACCGCCCCCTTTTCAACCGTATACTCGCGGTAGTTTGTGGTTGTTTTTGATTTATTTTGGTTTAGATAAAGCGATACCGATAAGATGACTGCTGTTGCCAGAACAGCGCCGGAAGCAATAATAATGCACAGTTTTTTATTTTTTTCTACAAAACCCAATATTTTTTCTCTCATTGCTGGCCTCCATTTCCGCTTTCTGCATTTTATTATAAGTTCACTACATTAACTGCGGCTTAAAGAATGGATAATTCACCCAAATTTAAGCGTGCATTCACAAGAACGTCACACAAAAAAAGGGCTTTATTGCTATAATATGAAATAGCAGAACGGAGGCGTTTACATGAAAATATTGATTATTGAGAATAATGAGAAAGTTGAAAGAAAGTTAAAACGGGTAATAACCAAAAAGCGCAACGAAGTTTATTCCGTAAGCGATGGGGAGTCCGGACTGGATGAAGCTTTAAGCGGGATTTATGACGCGGTGGTCATTGACGTGGAGCTCGGCGGATGCACCGGGCTGGACGTTTTAAAACGAATTCGGAGGGCCAGACTTTCCGTACCCGTGCTCATGCTGTCTCCCAAATGCAGCGTTAGCGAAAAGGTGCGCGGTTTGGAAAGCGGGGCCGATGATTTCATGGAAAGGCCGTTTGCAGACGAAGAACTTCTGGCAAGGCTGAACGCGATTACCCGCCGCAGGGGCGAATTTATTCTGGACAACCTTCTTCACTTTTCAAAATTAAGTCTGGATATGGGAACCTATGAACTGACGCACGGGGACGATTCCATCCGGCTTTCCAATAAAGAGTTTGAAATCATGAAATACTTCTTCCTGAACGGGCACAACATCGTCAGCAAGGAGGAACTGCTGAGCCGTCTCTGGGGGCTGGAAAATTCCACGGCGGACAACAACCTTGAGGTCTATATAAGCTATCTGCGCAGAAAGCTTATCCGGCTCGGTTCCGATATCCGGATATTCTGCGTAAAAAACGTGGGCTATCGGCTGCTTGACCCGCAGCTGGAACGTGCCTGTGTATGAGAACGGAATAAAACTGGGCAAGCAAACAGGGGCTTTCCGGCGTCAGTCGGAAAGCCCCTGTTTGCTATTGTGAAGTTTCCGGTCATGCCGGAAATTTTGCTATTTTAAAGTCTTCGCCGCCGCGGTCATCAAGGCCGATGCAATTTCACCTGCGGAAGTGATGCCGCTCTTGGAGTTTTCCACCACAATGGCAAACGCCAGCGGCGTGTCGCTGTTGGAGGAGAACCCGACCATCCAGCCGTTCGGGTCTTTTCCGCCGCCCACCTCCGCCGTGCCGGTTTTGGCGCAAACGGCAAGTCCGGGGAACCTCTTGTCGCCGTAATAGCTGGAAACATTGTAGCGCAGATAAGTTTTCAGCCGGTCGGCCGTTTCCTTTTTGAAGAGCTGCGTTTCGTTCTGCGTTCTGCCCACCTGCGTGGGCAGGCCGAACTGCGTCGTAATGCGTTCGACTACATACGGTTTTACCGGGGTGCCCCCGTTCGCGATTGCACCCATCATCAGCATCATGTGATAGGGATTGGTTAAATCCGTGTACTGCCCGACTCCCGACCAGCCGAGCTCGTTGTCCGCCACACCGTTTACCTTGTAGACGCTTTTGCTCGTCGGAATCCCGTCCAGGTCAAAGCTGCGGTTAAAGCCCGCGGCGTTTGCGGCGTCGGTCATTTTTTTCTGGCCCAGTTCAATCGCCATCTGCGCGAAGGCAACGTTTGAGGATTTTGCCAGGGCGTTTTTAAAATTCAGGGTGCCGTAGGCGGAAACATCCGTGATTCGGTTGCCGTTTATCATGATGCTGCCGTTGCAGTTCCAGGTGCGTTCGTCCAGATCTGGAAAATTCTCGATCGCCGCGGCAGAGGTCACCACTTTGAAGATCGAGCCGGGCGTATAAGAGGAGGAAAGCACACGGTTCAGATAAACGCCGTTGTACTTTCCCGTTTTATCGGTGTCAAGGTCCTTGGGCGGATTTG
>DATAML010000158.1:0-4618 GCA_036260545.1 Caproiciproducens sp. | reverse complement strand
TCCGCTACGGCAAGAATCGAAAAGCGTTTGCCTTCCTTGTTCCGGTCGTCCAGCGTCTTGACAATCGCATCCGCGTCATAAGGAATTTCCGGCAGAAGGATTACGTCGGCGCCGCCGGATATTCCTGCGTGCAGGGTCATCCAGCCGGCCTTGTGGCCCATAACCTCCACGATGAATACCCTCCCGTGCGAGGTTGCCGTGGTGTGGATACAGTCGATGACGTTGGTGGCAATTTCTACCGCGCTGCTGAAGCCGAAGGTCATCTCGGTGCCCCAGATGTCGTTGTCGATGGTTTTTGGCAGCGTGACAACGTGCAGGCCTTCTTCGTTCAGAAGATTTGCTGTCTTATGGGTTCCGTTTCCGCCCAGAATGACAAGGCAGTCCAGCTTCATCTTTTTGTAATTGTCCTTCATCGCTTGAACCTTGTCCACGCTGTTCTCGTCCACTACGCGCATCAGCTTGAACGGCTGGCGCGAGGTGCCGAGGATGGTTCCGCCGAGGGTGAGAATTCCAGAAAAATCCGACTGCTTCATGTGCTTGTAATCGCCCTCAATCAAGCCGCGGTATCCGTCGATAATACCGAAAATCTCGACGTCTCCGCCGAATCTCTCATAAAGAGCCTTGGCCACGCCGCGGATTGCGGCGTTCAGCCCCTGGCAGTCGCCGCCGCTTGTCAGAATTCCGATTCTTTTCATCTTTCCACACTCTTTCCTAATTTATCTGTTTCCATATCTGTCAATGAAATTGGGAGCAATGTCACAGGTTACAAAACGGATGCGGTAAACCGCGCGGGACTTACTTGATTAAGTCCGCGCTGCGGATGGGCTTAAACGGTTTGCTTTCGTCCTGCTTAGCAAGATCATCAACCGCCTTTTGGGCCAGTCGCCAGAATTCCGCCTGGCAGTCGCAGGCCGCCTTGCCGCGCTTGTCGATATGGCAGTAGACCGTATCAGGCTGCATCACCCGCGTGTTGATATTGTCGCTGAGCATCAAATCAAGAATTTGAAACGCCCGCGTCTTTAAATCCTCGTCCTCCACCGGGAACACCAGTTCCACGCGGCGGTCAAGGTTGCGCTGCATCCAGTCTGCGCTTCCCATATATATTTTCGGGTTGCCGCCGTTTTCAAACCGGAAAATCCGGCTGTGCTCCAGTTGGCGCCCCACGATGCTGTTTACGGTAATATTTTCGCTGATTCCCGGAAGGCCGGGGTTCAGGCAGCAGATGCCCCGCACGATGAGCCGTGTTTTCACCTTTGCGCAAGAGGCCTTGTAAAGCAGCTGGATCATTTCGGGATCCACCAGGGAATTGACTTTCACCGTAATGCCGCTGGGCAGTCCCTGCTTCGCGTTGGCAATCTCTTTTTCAATCATGCGCTCAAAAAAGGCTCTCAGCCCGTGGGGGGCCACTGCAATGCGGTTATATTCCGGTGGTCTGGAATAGCCTGTAAGCACGTTGAAGAGGGAAGACGCGTCCGTACCGTAAGGTTCCTTACAGGTAAAGATGCCGATGTCGGTGTAGATTTTTGCGGTGGAATCGTTATAGTTTCCTGTACCCATGTGCACATAGCGGCGGATTCCGTCCTCGTCACGGCGGACGACCAGCAGAATTTTGCAGTGCGTTTTCAGTCCGGCCAGCCCATAGATGACATGGCAGCCCGCTTCCTCCAGCTTTTTTGCCCAGAGAATATTGTTTTCCTCGTCAAACCGCGCTTTCAGCTCGACCAGAACCGTAACCTGCTTGCCGTTTTCTGCCGCCTTGATCAGCGCGGCAATGATGGGGGAGTGGCCGCTCACGCGGTATAGCGTCTGCTTGATCGCGAGTACGTTTTCATCCTCCGCAGCCTGCCGCACGAACTGCACGACGGTGTCAAAGCTTTCGTACGGGTGGTGAACCATGCGGTCCTTTTCGCGGATTGCCTCGAAAATATCGTCATAGCCCCAGAAATCCGCGGGCGGGTTTACCGGCGTCATGGGCTTGAAGCACAGGGACTCAAATTCCGGCACCGACGCGAATTTGGAAAGAAAGGTCAGATCAAGCGGGCCGGGCACCTCATAGACCTCGTCCCCGCTGATTTCCAGCATATCCAGCAGGAATCCCCGGGTTTCCGGGTCGCATTTCTGCAGCAGCTCAAGGCGGACGGGCTTTCCGCGCTTGCGCTTTTTAATCGATTTCTGTATTTCGATCAGTAAATCCTCCGATTCCTCGTCGATTTCCAGGTCTGCGTTGCGCGTCATACGAAACGGGCATGCGGAACGAATGTCATTCCGCTCAAAAAGTTCGTCGAGCTTGTAGATGATTACATCCTCCAGCAGCACAAAAGCGCTGTCTTCCTTAGACGGAACCTGCAGAAAACGCGAGAGGATGGACGGAACCTGAACCACGGCAAAATAGGATTCCTCCCTGCCTTTGAGCCGGATGGCAAGGTTCAGGCTCTTGTTTGCGAGCAAGGGGAACGGTCTGCTCCGGTCCACCGCCAGCGGAGTAAGGACAGGGAACAGCACCCGATCAAAATAATCAGAAATAAAGTGTCTCTGCTCCTCATCCATTTCGCCCGGAGTCAGAAAATAGACCTTGTTTCGTTTCAGCGCCGGTAGAATCGAGCGATGCAGGCAGGAATACTGCTTATCCGCAAAAGCGTGAATTTTTTCGCCCAGCAGCGGCAGAAGCTTTGCCGGGGTAAGGCCGGAAGGGTCCTCCGCATTGTAATCGGAATTGACCTGCGCTTTCACGCCGGCGACACGCACCATAAAGAACTCATCCAGATTAGAGGAGGTAATGGACAGAAACCGTACCCGTTCCATAATGGGGTTTTCCTTTTTAAAGGCTTCCTCCAGAACGCGGGTGTTAAAGTCCATCCAGCTCAGCTCGCGGTTAATATATGGAAATTTTATTTTTTCGGATTTTTCATTCATTTCATACACAGCCTTTATTCATACTTGGAAAGCTCAGATCAGTGTGGATTTTACGTTCAGCTCCGGGTTATAGCCAAAAACTTCCTTGAAGAACGGTGCGCACTGGTTAAACGCCCATTTTTCTAGGAATACATTTTCCCTGCTCTGCGCCTGAATCTGCAGTCGGTCGTTTTCAAATTTCACTTTGACGTTGCTGAGTTTTTGTTTCTGCGATTTGTCCAGTGCGTTCGCAAGGCGGAAGATCGCCACCAGCTTTGAAATGATCAGCCTGTTTTTGTCGCTGAGGCGCAAAAACTCCACGTCGTCAAAGTTCGGCACATCGTATTCGTTGTAGCGCGACACATACGCGATGATCAGCATTTCCTCGTCAGTCATGCCGTAAATATCAATATTCTTGATCAGGTCGAATGTACTCAGCAGATGCTGCTTTGCGGTCACATAATGGCCGCATTCGTGCAGGATAGCCGCCAGTTCCAACAGCAGCCGCCTGCGGTGGTCAAGACCGTGTGCGCCCCTCATTTTATCAAATATCCTGCACGCGCAGATGCGGATATGATTGGAATGCTTCTGGTTGCAGAGGTAAGTGGAAGCGATGGCCTGTGCGCAGGAGATTGCGTTTACCCGGACATGCTCCAGATATTCGTCCTTGCTTTTCGGAATCAGCATCTGGCGCATCAGTGCGTCCCAGAGCTCCACCTTCGGGGATATGACCGCGTCGGAATCTGTGAATTTAAAAAGCCGCATATAAATTGCCAGCGCGGAATACAGCAGCTCGGCGGTCTCTTCGCTGATTCCGTAATGCTCGCCGATTTTTTCCTGGGACATGGAGCGTATCTGTGAAAACAGACTTTTCACCTTTGCAACGGGAATGATATAACGGCCGTTTTCCGGTTCCACGGAACAGATTTTAGCGATGAGCTGAATCTCATTGCCGGTCAAAATCAGGTTTGAAACGGTACCGTTATGAAACGGGATGGAAATATGCGAGATCAGCGTATCAAGATATTCCTCTACGACCGTATAAAAATCCTCGGTTTGATCCTGAATGTTCCCCAGCATATCGTGAAGCTTGAGCGCGCCCATCGGAATGTTCTGCGACAGGATCATCCGTTTGCCGTCATAAACAGAAAAACCGATCGTTCCAGCGCCGATGTAGGAAATCAGCGCGTTCTGGCTCTTTTTGTCCTCCATGTTTTCCAGCACGTTCAGTATCTCCGAATAAATAAGCGTTTTTTCCTGGTCGTCCTCCAGCACCTGTACGGTCAGGTCATTCTGTATTTTTAGCTGGTCGATGACATAGGAGCGGTTTTTTGCTTCCCGCAGCGCCGTGGTGGCTACAACCTTGCATTGCCCTACGCCGTATTCGCCCATAATATCCCCGTATCCGCGCAGTATTTTTGAAAGCTCGCGCAGATTCTCAAAGCTGATTTTACCGCCGGCAAATACCTCGTGGCCGAGGCTCAGGGGATATTCAAGACGGTCTATATCCACAATTTCCCCTCGTTTGAGCTGGGAAACCCGCATTTTCAGCATATTTGAGCCAATATCAATTACAGCCGCAGTTTTCACGTTCTTTTTTCGGTTCACAGTATCACACCGCCCTTGCCAATTTCTGTATTGTAAATTATAACAAACAGAATCAGTTTCATCAATAGATTATTATCAGAATATTATAAATTTAACCCAAATTTTAATTACAGGGAGC
>DATAML010000145.1:0-6935 GCA_036260545.1 Caproiciproducens sp. | reverse complement strand
CAGTATTCGTCCGGCCCCTTGCAGAAAAGAAGGTTGACTCCGCCTGTTTCATGGTCCGGCGTGTAGCGGCTGAGCCAGAAGCGTGCGGTTTCAACGTAAATTTCTGCCGCACCCTTTGCGTAGAAATTCATATCGCCCGTCATGTTTATGTAATGATTCAGTGCGTACACCACGTCCGCTGTAATATGCAGTTCTGAAGCGCCGATATCCCAGCTTTCACACTGTTCGCTTCCGTCGAAGGACGCCATCCACGGGTAACGCGCGCCTTCGCCGTTCATTTTATGCGCATGTGCCTTTGCCTGCGGCAGGGTTTCTGCACGGTACTGCATCAGATTCTTCGCCGCCTCGGGGTCTGTGTAAAGGTAAAATGGCATCATAAACAAATCGGTATCCCAAAAATAGCACCCTTTGTAACGGGTATGGGTCAGCCCCCGCGCGCCGATGCTTACCGAGGAGTCCCTCGCCGAATCATTCGCAATTAACTGAAATATTACATAACGCAAAGCCGCGTCTGCCTGATCGTCACCCTCAATTTGAACATTTGCTGTTTCCCACCGCTGCGCGCACGCGGTTTCGTTTGCCTGCAAAAGGGAATCAAAGCTCCACTGTGAATTTTGCCTTTGAATGCGGGGGTCTTTGTCGCGGCTGGTCGTTATGAAAGTGCACTGCTCCAATACACACGGCTTTTGAGGAATTGCAGCACCGGAAAAGATAAGCCCCGCGCCTTGTTCATCCTCAAAAGTTCCTTCGGGTTCTAAATTATTTATATGGTATGCAGCTTCTTCATGAATTTCGATTCCCGTGCCTTTTGTGCAGAGCTGTACGGATAACCCGCGTTCTGAAATGTTTGTCTGCTCAATGGATACAAGCTGCACGGTTTCTGTATTTTCCTTTGTCTGGTCGTCCGCTACCGGCAAGTTGCAGCAGGCGGTGTGAATTCCGCCGGAAATTTTCAGCGCCATTTCCCTGTCGGGCGTCAAAGTGATGCGCTGTACCAATAGCCCCGTGTTGCAAAGGGAGAAAAAGCGTTCTTCGCAAACCCGCAAAAGTTTCCCTGCACAGTCTAAGGTATACTCTGCCGTGAACAGTCCGTTGCGTAAATTGAGATTGCGATGAACGTTTCCCTTGGCACTCTTTAATGGACGTCCATCCGCTTCCACTTGTGCGTAAATCGGGGTAGGCAGATTCACAAAGTCCGTGATTCCCGCCTTTAGCTGCCCGAATATCCCCGCGATAAACAACCCTGTCTTTTCGGGGGGCGCATCCGGAGTAAGGGAAAGATAGCCGCGCGCACCCATTCGCCCGTTCCCGGTGAAAAAAACGCTTTCCAGAAATTCATCCGTCCAGCCCCTGTTTTCGGCTGAAATGCTCCATTTTTCGAGTTTTACATCATTTCTCATATACCTGATCCAACCCTTCTCTGCACTCCTTCATTGCATGACACAAAAAGCCTGCGCAGGTAGCAAAAGCCGCGCCTGTGGTGCATACACCCGTGATTTCATTCACGCTTTCACAAGCGATGAAATCATCCATAATAACATTGTGCAGAAATTCTGCACAGTGCGCCGACCGGCCGCACAGGAGGCTGTTGGCCACGCTGAGAATCCATGGATGCGGCGCATGCGGGCAGCCGATTTCGGCAAACTTGCTTGCGGCGAAACTGTACCTGTACTCCGGCGAGCGTATCATTTCGACGGTATTCCGGTATACTTCATCCTCCGGCGAACAAAAGCCGAGATACGGCAAAATCTGCAGGCTGCCCGGCGGTTCGTCGTAAATATCATAATGGCCCTCCAGATCCACGGACCACGCAAAAAAGCGCTTGCCGTTTTGTTCTTTTATGCAGTGCCGCGCAATCGCCGCTTTTATTTCCTCCGCGGTCTGCTCCAATTCCTTATAATCGGGATATAAGCGCGCAATCGCGCGCAGTGCCTTCCAGACTAAGATATTGTCATAGGTAAGGTAGCGGTAAACATACTCATCATCTGTAGGCTGCAAAAACGTATCGTACAGTGCAGTATCGGTATGGCGGTGCTGAGACAGCTTATGTAAAATTTCCGAGATTCCGGCTTTTACGTTGCTTTCCTCAAGAATGGTGCGGTCATCCGTTCGGTCTGCATACCGTTCCAGCGCAAGCACCGGAGCCATTAATTCATCCAGCTCAAATCCGGGTTCCAAAACGGTGCCGTCAATGTATCGTGAATGGATGCCGAAATTTTTCCGCTGACGGCTGAAAATGTACAGCAGCATATCCCGAGCCAAGCCGTGGTCTGCATCCAAAACTGCCGGGAAGCTCCATAATATGCTGTCACGGTCCCAATAAGCCGCGCTGACGTAATATCGCGGGCTGCGGCTGGTGACGAGCACAAGTTCCTCTGTATCCAGCGTAATCCCCGTGGAAAAGAAAATGCAAAAAAACAGGTTGGTATTATAAAGCCGGGTAAGCTTTTCATCTTTAAATTTTAAAGAGCGTGCGGCCAGCCAACGAATTGTGCGGTTTAGTTCCTCATCATAGCCGTGCCGCAGCATTTCCTTCGCGCTGGTGGCGGCAGCCACTTCTTCAAAGCCAAATCCCCAGTACACAGTCAAAACACAGCTTTGCTCCGGAGAAAGCATTTCCGACCGGGTCAAACGGTAATCGATTCCCTTCTCCGACTGCTGAAAAGCGGATTTACACTCCTGATCCGCCATAGGCGCAAAGGCAAACATCGGGGCACCGCAGCGCATATCGAACACGACGCTGTCATTCCATTTGCTTTTATAGCAATATTTTTCGCCGTTCAGTTCTTTGTCTTCATTGACACAGTGCAGACTGGAAGCCCACCGCCCGCAAAGGCCGTATGTAAATTCCACCGTCTCGGATGAATGATTGGCAACTTCGAGCCTTATCAAAAATCCCCGTTCCTCAACCGGTGCAAGGATGACTCCGTTCAGCGCCAGTTCGCCTGCCCGCAAGGAAAAGCTGGGAATCCAGTTTTCCAAACGGCTCCATGAAAGAGACCGAAAGGAAATCTCCTCATCCCCTGTTTGTATAAACGGACGTATCAGCGGCTCATTTTCGTCACCCCGAATGTCGATTAAACCTTTATACCCCATGTGCAGAAAAGTAATATCCTGAATACCTGCCGTCGATTGCTCAATCTGCGGCAGTGAAATCATTTGATTTCCGGTTGGAATGTTTTTTTGCTGCATTACAAGCCCTCCTACTTAATCGGTTAAATAAATTATAGTTAAAATATATCGCCAATAATTAATTATGTCAATAGATTTTATAATATATAAAATAATTTTGTTTAAAATACTTGACAATTTGTTTATATACCGCTATTATTGAGTTGTAAAAGTACTTAACCGTTTCAATATTCGGCAATTATTAAATAAGGACAATAAACTTATGAAACATAAAGTAACAATTAAGGATGTCGCCAGTAAGGCGGGGGTTTCTCCGGCAACGGTTTCCTATGTTCTGAACGGCAAGGAGTCTATTTCTCAAGACACGAAGAAACGTGTATGGGACGCTATTTCCGCTTTGGATTATGTTCCGGACCTTTCCGCGCGCAGCCTGACCGCCGGAAGCTCAAAGCTGATCGGCGTTGTAGTCCCTCAAACCGAGCAGGGAAGCCGTCTGATGTTTGAAAATAACTTTTACAGCGAAATTTTAGGCAGTATTGAATACTGTGCCCGCCTGCGTGGCTATCATGTGCTGATCTCCGCTTCGGACACAAATGAAAAGTACCTGACATTGGCAAAAGAGCGAAATCTTGACGGCATTATCGTGATCGGAATGTACCCTGACAGTTTTTATCAAGAGATAAAGAAATCCAAAATACCCATCGTTCTGGTCGACAGTTACTGCAACGATCATTACTATCACAGTGTTCGTATTGACGATTCCTATGGCAGTTACCTTGCTACCAAATATATGCTTGATTGCGGTCATCGTAAAATTTCGTTTTTCTGCGGCGAATTAAAAGAAAACGGCGTTATGAAGCAGCGCTTACAGGGATACCGGGAAGCAATTGAGGAACAGGGGCTTACTTTTGACGCAAACTATGTTTTCGGAGGAAAAATCGACTATGAAAACGGAATGAAGCTTGCAAACACATTATGCGATTCCGGCATAGAAGTCACCGCCGTGGTAGCCACAGCGGATATTCTTGCAATCAGCGCAATGAAGACCTTCTATGAGCGTGGAGTTCGCGTTCCCGAGGATATTTCAGTCATAGGATTTGACGACCTGCAAATTTCAAAGTACCTTACGCCCGGCCTTACCACTGTACGCCAGGATATTTCCCGCAAAGGAGAGCGGGCAATGAATTTGCTGTTTAACAGCATAGAAAATCCGAAGCTCACAAAGCAGGAGGAAATTATGCCGGTAAACATTATAGAACGCGGTTCGGTAAAGGATTTAAATAATTCATCGGAAAGGAAGGTGAAATAAACAAGGGTTACACCGCCCGCTAAAGCTTGTGTAACCCCATAAAGAAGCAAGCAGCAACGCTGCTCTTATCTTTATTTATTGTAAAGGATAAGGGCCAAAAAAGCAACACAAATTGACTTTTGGGAGGAATTTGTTTGAAAAAGAGTTTATCTGTTCTAAGTCTCGCCCTGGCCCTATTGCTTACTGCCAGCGCATGTTCTGCGGCGCCTTCCTCAAGCGCGCCTGCCGCATCAGCTCCTGCTGCGGCATCTTCCGCCGAACCGGAAAGTGCGAGCCCGGCTTCCGCATCCGCCGAACCGGTCACGATCACATTTGATCAGTTTTCCGGGTCCGGAGACAACGAACAGTATCTGCAAAAGATGATCGACGCCTATAAGGCGAAAAATCCGAATGTAACCATCCAAATGCAGTCCTACGGCTACAATGATTACTTTACCCAGCTGACCGCTAAGGTTTCCGGAGGAAAGGCCGCGGATGTGTTCGAACTTAACTTCGAAAATTTTGTTTCTTATGCAAAAAAAGGTGCCTTAATGCCTCTTGACAATATTATCAAGCAGCAAGGCATCGATACATCAACATATAACCAAACAGCTTTAAAAGCGTTCAATGCAGACGGCAAGCAATACGGCGTTCCTAATAGTTTTTCCACCGTACTGCTGATCTACAATAAGGATTTATTCGACAAGGCAAAAGTTGCGTACCCCACCGACGACTGGAAATGGGAAGACGCCATGGAGGCTGCGAAAAAGATCCGTGCGTTAGGCAAAAATATTTACGGTTACTATCATCCCCTCTCCTACAACGAGTTTTATAAAGTAGCCAAGCAAAACGGAGGAGGGCTGATCAGCGATGACGGCAAGTCCTTCACAATGGATACGCCCGCCAATGTGGAATCCCTGCAGTATATGGTGGATATGCAGAACAAATTAAATGTAATGCCTACCCCCGCGCAGGTTGAACGCGTGGCCAACGCCGATTGGGACCTGTTCAAATCCGGGCGCCTCGGTATGATTGTCACCGGCTGTTGGGCATTTCCGGATTTTACAAGGGATTGCAGTTTTAAATGGGATGTTGCAGTGGAACCCGGCCATAAGCAAAAAGCCACTCACTTCTTCTCTAACGGTTATGTAATTAACAAAGACAGCAAGGTAGCAGCGGAAGCCGCAAAATTTGCCGCCTTTATTTCATCCGATAAGGAATCAACTCAAATTCGCCTTGACGCCGCATGGGAACTGCCGCCAGTCAATGATCAGTCTATTGTGGATCAGTATACTGCCAAAACGCCCCCGGCAAATCGCAAAGCTGTTTTCAAGAGTCTTGACTATCTTGTAACTCCTCAGGTTATCACCCAGTACACCGAGCTGCAGGATATCGTGGGCAAACATCTGGACGCTGCTGCTGCAGGAACCGTAACTCCGGCACAAGCGCTGAAAGATATGCAGGCTGAGTGTCAGAAAAAGATTGATTTGTCCAAATAGACTAATTTCTTTCTCATAACATGAAGTTCTATATAGTCTATAGTCTGAATCCTTTTTATTAATGGAAGAGGTCAAACCGTTTAAGCAAATACAGGCCCAGAAGACCGATGGTCTTTCTGGGCCTGTATTTATGTGGATTCACAGTGTATTATTTGGATTGCATAATAAAAGATTGTGAAAATGCTATAGAGATATTGTTAATTGATCGGCGTGTCCGAAAGAGCCCATCCCTCGATGACTCTGGCACCAATTGGGTCCGGGTTGTCCTTGAAATGCACGAATTCCATCGTCATCTGTTCCATCTTTTCGCCGGTTTTTTTGTTCGTGATATGAACCTTATAACGAATTGCACACCAATCATCCACGACGAGCATATTGTAAAACTCGCCCAACTCCATATCATATACTTCAAACAGTTTTTTCATGGCGCCTTCATACTGCTGAAGAGTCCACCTCTGGCCATAGACATTATAATGAGCATCCGGCTCATATAAGGTGTTGCACCACTCCAGCCAGGCATCGTAACCGCCGTTCCAGTTTTTAAATCCATTTTGCAGTCTGTCTTTAATTTTATCCTGAAAATTCATAATTTTCATTTCCTTTCATCAATGCCCGATATAACCGGGCTAATTTATCATAATAACTCTTCATCTGCCAATGCACCTTAGTAAAGATAGCAAGAATGCCGCTTGGGATAGCTTGTAAACAATCAACCATTTTCACATTGGCATAGTTACACCGGCTTCTTTCAATGTCCGTGCAAGTGCTTCCATGTACTTATCGGCCTTGTCACCAAACGGACCATGCACACCGATTGCCACATCAAGAAAATCATTATATTCCGGGCTGACGTGGGTTTCCCAGCGTTTTATTTCGCCGGCTTCATTTGTTTCCACAAAACCGTATGCGTAAAAATCCATTTCCTTTCCATCTTTTGTATGACCGACAAAATGGGTTTTCATAACAAACCCGATATCGGAGGGCCAGCAGTTAAACTCTACCGGGCCCCAGTCAGG
>DATAML010000139.1:0-4249 GCA_036260545.1 Caproiciproducens sp. | reverse complement strand
CTTCCGGTTTAGCAGCAGGCTCAACTGTTACAGTTGACTCAAACACCAGCGGTGCTACTACTGTTACTTGGAATAGTGCTACAAGTACATTAGCAATTAGTGTTGGAAATGGCTTGACTCTTACACAGGATGATCTGCTTTGCCTTTTTTGTGGTCACATCGATTACGATGGGGGACTTCAGGTTTACCACGGAATCCGCAAGATTCGGCCGGATGACCGCGATGACAAGCACAACAAAATTGGAAGCGTCGGTCTCGCCGAAATATTCCAGGTCAGCCTGCGTAAAAACAGGGTTGTAATCACTGGCTACGGCGTAAGGGTCAATCACGATAAAGGAGGGAATTTGGGCATTCGCGTTCTGCAGGTTCCAGATAATGTTGCTGTCATCCTCCTGAAACAGCTGGAATTCCTTCACGTCCTCAAAGCCTAAAATACCCTCGTCAAAATGGATAATAGTCCGGCTCTCGCTGCCGGTGCGGATGGATTCTTCCTGCTTTGTGTCCATAATATCCTCCCAATAATTATTCATCAAAATACTGGCGCGTATTGCAAAACAGCCTCCCAAAGGAGGCTGTAATAATAGAAGCGGCCATGCCGGAGTTATCCCTTGACGTCGAATGATTTTTCTTTTTTTACTAAGCTGGAAACGTCCTCCGTCCGGGAATATTCCTTAACAAGATACTCCATGCTCAGGCTGCCGGTATCATTCTGGTTCTGCTTACACCATTCAAAACGGAATTTCTCCGTTTCGTACTGTGCACACAGGTCTTGGGGCTTATTTTTTCTCGGTGTTGAATTAAAAAGTTTCAGCGCATCATCAAGGTCGGACCGCACGCTGAAGTCCGTGCTTTTTTGATTCTCCATGAAATATCAGCCTTCTTTCGCCGGATTGCCAGAAGCATTTCCGGTTAATTGCTTAAACTCCGGCAGTCTATCTCATATAATCCAAAATGGTCGATTCGATCAGCTTTGTGCCGATCTGGAGCGCGCACTGATATCCGTAATATTTGGTCGTAAAATTCTGATAGGCGTCGATGGTGTCCACATTGGCTGCATCGTCCAGCGCGGTACTTGCATTGTCCCCAACATCAACAAGGCGGTCCGCGGTAGAACTCAGAAAAGTTGAATTGGTACCGGATGTAGTAATGGCGGAGGAGAGCAAATCTGTCTGCTTGGTAAACTGGTCGATATATGTTTTCATATCATCAAAGGTGGTAGCGGAGTTTTCCAGTTTATCGGCGATCTGGTCCAGCAGCGTATAAAGATTATTGGACATGCCGGTGCCGGTTCCGTCCGCGGAGCCAAACCCTAGAAGGGTAATGCCCGGAACAGCAATATTGAAAGCACTTTGTGAATTGATATTTCCGTTTGAATCAAAAGCAAGTCCCGAGCCGATGTCCACATAACTCTTTTCACTGGCGAGAGCTTTGAGTCCGGCCTGACCGACGGTGTTGGCCGCAATCGAAGTGGGAAGGTGGGAAGAACTTAACTGCGCCGTAGTTGAGGCGCTTACCGCAGTGCTCAGGTTGCCGCTCATAGAAGCGCCGGAAAAGCGGGAATCACCTTTCAATACTTTGAGGAGGTCTTCCGCGGTAGTACCCGAATTGATGCCCATGGAAACGGTAATTGTTTGCGTTCCGTCATTAACAGTCACGCCATCGGTACCGCTTGCAACGTGAATGGTATAGCCGTTATAGGTGCCGGCCTTATCGCCCAGATTCAGCTGGACGTCGCCGATACGCGCGGTAGTTGTTAAGGCGCTGTCCGAAGCTACCGGCCGAATGGTGTCGCCGGTCATGGAAGCATTGGTAAACTTCGTCTTCAGGGCGCTAAGCAGGTCTTCGTTTGTTTTTTCCGCTCCGGATGAAAGATTCATGGTTACGGTAATCGTTTTTGTGGTCGTGTTTATGTCTACAGGGTCGGAAGCGGTTCCGTCTGCAATTTTGACGGTATAACCGTCATAGGTTCCCGCGGTATCGCCCAGAGCAATCTGTACGCCGTTGATGGTCGTAGACGTGCCGGCCGCAATTTTTCCGGTGTTCACATCAATACCGCGATAAAGGAGATTCCCGTTGGTGTCTACGGAGAACGGCGGTTCCGACATGCCCGAGCCCCCGAAAAGATAGTTGCCGCCGTATCTTACGTTCGCGTCGGATACGAGAGAAGCCTGGAGCGTACGCAGTTTGGTGGCGTAGGTTCCTCTGGTCTCCATATTCTTAAAAGATGTGCCGTTGATCGCTGCCAGGTAGTCGGTGGACTTTATCTTATTTACAAGTGTCTGAAGCGACGATATGGAGGATTCCTGCGTTTTCACGGTACCTTCCAGATCGCTTACATTTGCCTGGTAACTGGTGTTCTGACTGACTTCCCGCCGGAACCGGTATGCTTTCAGCGAGGATACAGGATCTTCGCTCGCACTGTCAAACTTCCGGTATGTCGTGTTCACAGTCTGTGCTTTCATAAGAGCTTCATAAGATCTATTCAGATTTTTGTAATAGGAGTTCGAAGCCATTTTCGAAGTAACGCGCATTATTTTATCCTCGCTTTCATGTAATCAATCATATAACGCCCATTTGGTTAATCAGTGTGTCCAGCATTTCGTTGATGGTCGTCATAAACCTGGAGGAAGCGCTGAAAGCCTGATTGTATTGGATCATGTTGATCCCTTCTTCGTTGATATCCACACCTGAAACGGAGTCCCTGCTCTGCTGCGTGTCGCTCAATTCGGAATCCGCGGTTTCCCTATTCCGCTTAACATCTCCGGCCTGAAGCGCGAAGACCGTATTGGTAACCTGCGACATATAGGTATCGATTGAGGACTCAAACAGTGCCGTGCTGCTGGAAGGGGAATTATTGGCATCCGTTGTAAAAGAGGTTTTTTGTGCCAGCGCGTCTATCATGGAAAGCAGGTTGCTGGCATCGGATGTGGTGCCGCTGGAACCGGTTGTCGGAGCCTTCTTTGTTGTGGTAAGGTAGACGGAGGCCGTTTCCCATTTCTTTGTTATGGCAATATTCGAGGCGGTAACGGTGGAATTGCTTGAATCCGAGGATTCAAAAAGAGGTTTGTTTGTGCCGGCCGAATCGGTGCTGTTCTGCGAATTCATGACCTTTGCAAATTGATTGGCCATCTTGTCCAGAATTTTCTGGTAATAGCCGATTCCACGGGTGGTTGTGGTGCCCGTTCCGGTCATATTGTCAAATTCGCCGTCGTCGTTCAGCATCGTGCGGTAAGCGCCGATGGTGCCTGAGGAAAAATCGGTCGCCGAGACCGTGCCGCTGGAGGTTTCCTTCCAGTTGATTGTGTAATCTCCGGTAGAGGCGTTTTTACTTGCGCTGAGCGTGTTGTAATCACCGCCGTCCACAAGAGTTTTTGTGCTACCGTCGTCATTTTCCAAACTGATTTTTAACTTTGTGACGGTGGTTACGCCGGCTGATTCCGTGCCGTATTCTACCTTAATCTTTCCATATTTTGAAAGCTCATCGATGGCCGAGTTCAGTTTATCCTTTACTTCCAGTGCGGATGAACCGGAAAGCTCTGCGCTCTTAATCTGTTTGTTATAGGATGCGATGCTGTCTAAAAGCCCATTGACGGTCTTTACAGCGTTTTCAATGGAACCCTCTGTATTGCTTCTGAGCTCATTCAATTTTTTTGCCGAAGCGTTAAATTGCTGTGCCAGAAGCTTGGCGGAATTTTTTACGGTAGATTCCAGGTCGGTATCGGACGACGTTTTCGCGTAGGTCTGAATCTGGGCCTCCAAATCGGAAAGCCGGGAACAGATCCCGTCGTTTATCGTTTCATCGATTATTTTTCCAAGACTCGTTAATGTATCGTATGTGGTATTTGCTTGGTAGTATTCCGAACTTTTACCGCGGTACAGGATGTCAAGATAAGGATCCCTGCTCTGCGATGTTCTGTCGCTGCTGACACCTTCGCCAACCTGAAGGCTCGGTCCGGCAAGGCGCATATTGCCCTGTGAGGGCTCAATTGAATAGGTGTCCACGCTTTGCTTCGTATAGCCGTCCGTATTTACGTTCGTCATATTCTGACCGGTTATCTGAAGTCTTACCCGGGCAGACTGGACTCCCCTCTTTGCGATAAAAAGTCCCGAAAAAGTAGATAATGACATATTGCTCCCCCTTAAACCTTTTTGGAAAGGATGCTCTTGGAAGCTGCGTTTTCAACAGCCTGCGCGTTGTACAGCTTTTGAAGGTCCGGCCTGTTTTTCAGCTTTTCCAAGTTCACTTCGA
>DATAML010000136.1:0-11371 GCA_036260545.1 Caproiciproducens sp. | reverse complement strand
CAGAACGAAGCTTACGGCAAGGACAGCCACAGCCTTCGTGCTGCCGAATTAATCCGCGGGCAGATTGGCTGCGCCGATGCGGACGTCCATTTTTTGCTCGGCGGTACGCAGACAAACCTGACTGCGATTGCTTCATTTCTGCGCCCTCACGAAGCAGCCGTTTGCGCCAAAACAGGACATATCAACGTGCATGAAACCGGTGCGGTGGAAGCGACCGGACATAAGGCGGTAGTAACGGCGTCTTCCGATGGAAGGCTTACTCCGGATTCGGTGGAGCAGGCTCTGAAAAGTCATACCGATGAACATATGGTGAAACCAAAACTGGTATATGTTTCCGATTCAACGGAAATCGGAACAGTTTACAGCAAAAAGGAACTCGAAGATTTGAGCGTTTTCTGCAGGCGGAACCGGCTCTATTTGTATCTTGACGGCGCCAGACTCGGCTCCGCTCTTACCTCCGGCAGCGACCTTACCCTGCGGGACCTGCCCCGTCTGACGGACGCGTTCTATATCGGCGGAACAAAAAACGGAGCGCTGTTCGGGGAAGCACTGGTCATCGTTAACCCCGCGCTCAAGGAGGATTTCCGCTACATGCTCAAGCAGAGGGGCGCAATGCTTGCAAAAGGCATGGCACTTGGCGTTCAGTTTGAAGTCCTGTTTCAGGATCACCTTTATTTTGACTTGGCGGCACACGCAAACAAAATGGCAGGGAAGCTGCGTCAGGCAATCGCCGGTTCCGGTTTTACGTTTTTGACCGATTCGCCGACCAATCAGATTTTCCCGATTCTTCCGGACAGTCTGGTAGAAAAACTGCGGGGAAATTACGATTTTGAGCTTTGGGAAAAGCGGGAAAACAATACCTCGGTAATCCGTCTGGTTACGTCATGGGCAACACCGGAAAGCATGGTAGAGAAATTTATACAGGATTTTAAAAACCTGGCTTGACCGGACATTTTAAAAACGTCGGTAAAGGGGAGATAAATAATGAGAAAGCTGAACTTTTCAATTCTATGTGCGGGTCATATTGCGGAAACCATGGCGGGAACAGTTGTAAAAATGGATGAGGTCGTGCCGTACGCCGTAGCGGCACGCGATTTAAACCGTGCAAGCCGTTTTGCCGAAAAATACGGATTCCAAAAGGCGTACGGCTCCTATGAAGACCTGGTGAACGACGCAAATGTTGATCTTGTTTATGTCGCTTCTCCCCATTCGCTGCATTATGAACACGCAAAGCTGTGCCTTATGCACGGCAAACACGTTTTATGCGAAAAGCCGATGACCGTCAATGCAAAGCAGGCCGAAGAGCTGTTCCGTCTGGCGAAGGAAAGAAATCTTTTTATTATGGAGGCGGTCTGGACAAGATTTCAGCCGTTCGCGGCAAAGCTGCGGGAAGTCCTTGACGGCGGAGCGATCGGCGACCTGCATACAATGCTCGTTACCTTCGGGCAGGACTTGAGGCACGTCAACAGACTGGTATCGCCGGAGCTTGCCGGGGGCGCTCTTCTTGACCTCGGTATTTATCCGATCACCTTCGCCTCCATGTTTTTCGGCACGAAAGTAAAACAGATTGAATCCGCCGTTGTAAAAACCGAACAAGGCGTTGACGGACAGAACAGTATCACGCTGGTTTATGAAGACGGGCGTATGGCGATCCTCAACAGCTGCTTCCTGTGCTCGATGAAAAACCAGGGCATCATTTACGGAAACGGCGGCAGATTGGAGGTGGATTCGTTCTGGCACCCTCAGGAGTTCCGTGTTTACCGCAACGGGGAATCGGAGCCGGAAACTTATGAGGCGCCATTCGATTTTACCGGTTACGAATATGAAGTGCGCGCGGCGGCAAAGGCAATCGCGCAGGGTGAACTGGAATGCTCCCAGATGCCGCAGGAGGAAACGCTCCGTGTCATGAAAATCATGGATCAACTCCGCGCGGACTGGAATATAAAATATCCTTTTGAATAAACGGGTGGGAGGAAAACAGACGTGGATATCCGATATGACAACACCATTTCCGAAATAGATTACAACCGCCTGCGCAAGTCGGTCGGATGGGATGAAATTCCGCCCCAAACAGCGCAAGTGGGGCTGGACAACTCCGAATACATCGTCGCCGCTCTATGCGGCGGCGAGCCCATAGGCATGGCAAGGATTATCAGCGACGGCGGCTATGTCCGTTACATAGCGGATGTTGTGATTCACCCGGAGTATCAGGGCTGCGGAATCGGCAGGGCAATGATCAATCAGATCATGGAGCACATCAGGAACGGCAAAAGGGAAGGCGAAAAGATCATGGTGTGCCTTATGGCGGCGAAAGGAAAAGAGCCGTTTTATAAAAAATGTGGACTGGAAGAACGGCCTAATCAGGGGCAAGGAGCCGGTATGTCGCAATGGATTGAATAAATTTCCATAGTGTCAGGATACCAATAATACAAATACCTAATGGAAATATTACTGAGCAAGTAATGGAATTTTTAATAATTTACTGAATTGATTGAATTTGTGGAATGGAATTATGCAATATTTGCTAATAATTTAACAAATGTTGATGAAATCTATTGCATATCGAATTTAATTGTGATATATTTAACATAGACGATAAATTTGTTATTATTTTAACAAAGTATCGCATCTGATTTGTAATTTATAAATCCAAACAAGGTATTTCAGAATTATAAGGAGGAAAATTCATGTCAAAGAAAATCGTTTTAGCAGGTGCCGTTCGTACGGCTGTCGGTAAGATGGGTGGAGCGCTTTCTGACGTTCCTGCATCAACACTCGGTTCCATTGTAATCAAAGAAGCTTTGAACCGCGCAAAAGTTTCCCCGGATCAGGTCGATGAGGTTCTGTTTGGCTGCGTTCTTCAGGCCGGTTTGGGCCAGAATGTTGCGCGTCAGGCTGCCATCTACGCGGGTATCCCTGTGTCTGTTCCTTCTCTTACCCTGAACAACCTGTGCGGCTCCGGCCTTAAGGCGGTTAATATGGCGGCTGCGCTCATTCAGGCTGGCGAAGCGGATATCATTGTTGCCGGCGGTGTGGAGAATATGTCCGCTGCTCCGTACGCACTTGAAAAAGCCCGCTTTGGTTACCGCATGAACGATGGCAAAGTGATTGACCTTATGATTAAGGATGCCCTTACGGATGCTTTTAACAACTACCATATGGGTATTACCGCTGAAAATGTTGCTGAAAAGTACGGCATTACCCGTGAAATGCAGGATGAATTTGCGGCAAACAGCCAGCAGAAGTGCGAAAAGGCTATGGCGGAAGGCAAGTTCAAGGATGAAATTGTTCCGGTTCCGATCAAAGTAAAGAAAGAAACCATTCTGTTCGATACGGACGAAGGCCCGCGCGCAGGCGTTACCAAGGAAGGCATTGCGAAAATGAAGCCCGCGTTTAAGGCAGACGGCACAGTTACCGCTGCAAATGCTTCCGGTATCAATGACGGCGCGGCTGCAATTATTGTCATGAGCGAAGAAAAAGCAAAAGAACTCGGTGTAACTCCTATGGCTACTTGGGTTGCCGGTGAGTCCGCAGGTGTGGATCCTTCCATCATGGGCGTCGGCCCCGCATACAGCACCAAAAAGGTTATGGAGAAAACCGGCCTTTCCGTGGATGATATGGACCTGATCGAGGCAAACGAAGCGTTTGCGGCGCAGTCCCTGGCGGTTGTAAAGCTCCTGAATCTCGATACCTCAAAAGTAAACGTAAACGGCGGCGCAATTGCGCTCGGCCATCCGGTAGGCGCTTCCGGCTGCCGCATCCTTGTTACCCTGCTGCATGAAATGCAGCGCAGAAATTCCAAATACGGCCTTGCAACTCTCTGCGTAGGCGGCGGCATGGGTGTTTCCGCCATTGTTAAAATGGGCGAATAATGACGGATAAGGATGGTTATCAGACTATGAATTATGTGAAATATGAGCAGAAGGATTTTGTCGGCATTATTACGATCGACCGTGAGAAGGCGCTCAACGCGCTGAACAGCGAAGTCCTTACCGAACTGGACGCCGTTATCGACGGCGTTTCCACCGAAACCACAAGATGCCTGATCATTACCGGCGCAGGCCAGAAATCCTTTGTTGCCGGAGCGGATATCAGTGAAATGAGCAAACTGTCCAAAGCGGAGGGCAAGGCCTTCGGCGAAAAAGGCAACGCGGTTTTCCGTAAAATTGAGAAACTGCCGATCCCGGTCATTGCCGCTGTAAACGGATTTGCACTTGGCGGCGGCTGCGAGCTTTCGCTTAGCTGCGATATTCGTATTGCCGCGGAAAACGCCGTGTTTGCGCAGCCGGAAACCGGCTTGGGTATTACTCCGGGCTTCGGCGGTACCCAAAGGCTTGCCCGTACCATCGGTATTGGCAAGGCAAAGGAAATGCTGTACACCTGCGGCAAGGTAAAGGCGGAAGAAGCGTTAAGGCTTGGCCTTGTCAACGCTGTATACTCGGCGGATCAGCTGATGGAAGAATGCCTTAAGCTTGCTAACCGCATTGCAGCAAATGCTCCTATTGCCGTTCGCGCTTCCAAAAAAGCGGTTAACGACGGCATGCAGGTGGACATTGACGCCGCGATTGCAATCGAGGCGGAGCAGTTTGGAAACTGCTTTGAATCCGAGGATCAGAAAAATGCAATGGCTGCTTTCTGCGAAAAGCGTAAGCCGGATCCTTTTGTGAACAAGTAATCAAACTATAAATATAACTAAGGGGGATTATCATGATAGTTGGAGTTATTGGCGCAGGTACCATGGGTTCCGGCATTGCGCAGGCGTTTGCCCAGACCGAGGGCTATTCCGTTAAACTCTGCGATATCAACGAGGAATTTGCAGCAGGCGGAAAGAGCAAAATTGCGAAAGGTCTGAAGAAGCTTGTTGAAAAAGGCAAGATGGAGCAGGCCAAGGCGGACGAAATCCTTTCCAAGATTACAACCGGTACGAAAGAAATCGTGTCCGACTGCGATTTGGTTGTTGAAGCTGCTCTGGAAAATATGAAGATCAAGAAAGAGCTTTTCAAGGAGCTTCAAACAATCTGCAAGCCGGATGCTGTTTTTGCAACCAACACATCCTCTCTTTCCATCACGGAAATTTCTCAGGGACTTGACCGCGCCGTTATCGGTATGCATTTCTTCAACCCCGCACCGGTCATGAAGCTTGTCGAGGTAATTGCAGGCATTACAACTCCTGTAGAGACAGTGGAAAAGATCAAGGCTATTTCTGTGGAAATCGGCAAAACCCCGGTTCAGGTAAACGAAGCCGCAGGCTTTGTTGTAAACCGTATCCTTGTTCCGATGATCAACGAAGCAATCGGCATTTATGCGGACGGCGTTGCTTCTGCGGAAGACATCGACACCGCCATGAAGCTCGGCGCAAATCATCCGATGGGACCTCTCGCTCTGGGCGATCTGATCGGTCTGGATGTTGTACTTGCGATCATGGATGTTCTTCAGTCCGAAACCGGCGATCCCAAATACCGCGCTCATCCGCTGCTTAGGAAAATGGTCCGCGGCGGGCTGTTAGGCAGAAAGACCGGCAAAGGATTCTTTGACTATACCAAATAACGATGGATAGAAGTATATCAGTTTAAAACATATTCTGCCTATTCCGGCGGATAAAATCTGCAAATCGGCGTTGCAGGCCATGCCCCGCACCAGCAGGGCCTGCAGCGGCCTGTTGTTATATTTTATCTTGCCGGAATAAGCAGTTTCTGTATCAACTGGTATGAAATTAAATTTGGAGGAACGAGTATGGATTTCTTACTAAGCAAAGAACATGAAATGGCTCGCACGCTCTTCAGAGAGTTTGCGGAAACAGAAGTCAAACCGCTTGCGCAGGAAGTTGACGAGGACGAGCGTTTCCCTTCTGAAACAGTTGAAAAAATGAAAAAACTCGGATTTATGGGAATTCCCATTTCGAAGGAATACGGCGGACAGGGCTGCGATACGCTCGCTTATGTTTTATGCGTGGAAGAGCTTTCCAAAGTCTGCGCTACTACGAGTGTTATTGTTTCCGCCCATACCTCCCTCGGTTCCGATCCGATTAAGAATTTCGGTACACCAGAGCAGAAAGAAAAGTACTTAAAGCCCCTTGCTTCCGGAAAACTGCTCGGCGCGTTTGCGCTGACTGAGCCGAATGCGGGCACAGATGCTTCCGGCCAGCAGACTAAGGCCGTTCTTGAGGATGACCACTATGTTCTCAACGGCAGCAAAATTTTCATCACAAACGGCGGCAAGGCCGACATATATATTGTGTTCGCAATGACAGACAAGAGCAAGGGCACCAAAGGCATTTCGGGCTTTATCATTGAAAAAGGCTTCCCGGGCTTCAGCATTGGCACGAAAGAAAAGAAGATGGGGATCCGCGGTTCTTCTACCACGGAGCTGATTTTTGAAAACTGCATCGTTCCAAAGGAAAATCTTCTGGGCGCGGAAGGCAAGGGCTTTGGCATAGCGATGACCACCTTGGACGGCGGCCGTATCGGAATTGCCGCGCAGGCTCTCGGCATTGCGGAAGGCGCGTATGAAGAGACTGTAAAATATGTAAAAGAGAGAAAGCAGTTCGGCAAGCCGATTGCGAAATTCCAGAATACACAGTTCCAGATTGCCGATATGGCAACAAAAATCAAGGCAGCACAGCTCCTCGTTTACCGTGCCGCGATTGCCAAGGATACCCAGAAGCGTTTCTCTGTAGAAGCCGCAATGGCAAAATTATATGCTGCAGAGGTCGCAATGGAAGTGACCACCAAGGCAGTACAGCTCCACGGCGGTTATGGCTACACCAGAGAATATCCGGTTGAGCGCATGATGCGTGACGCTAAGATTACCGAGATCTATGAAGGAACCAGCGAAGTACAGCGCATGGTTATTTCCGGTAACGAACTTAAATAACCCAGAAGGAGTGAAATTTGTTGAAAATTGTAGTTTGCATAAAGCAGGTTCCAAATACAAATGAAGTAAAGCTCGATCCGGTAACCGGAACCCTCATCAGAGAAGGCGTACCGAGCATTATTAACCCGGATGATAAAGCCGGACTGGAAGCAGCCCTCCGCTTAAAGGATGAGCAGGGCGCTCATGTAACGGTTCTCACCATGGGACCCATGCAGGCCGACGCGGCTCTGCGCGAAGCGCTTGCAATGGGTGCGGACGAAGCGATTCTGGTAACGGACAGAGCGTTCGGCGGCGCAGACACGCTGGCAACCTCCACAACGATTGCCGCAGCGCTGAAAACCCTTGACTTTGACCTTGTAATCACCGGCCGTCAGGCAATCGACGGCGATACCGCACAGGTTGGCCCGCAGATTGCGGAACATCTCAATATTCCGAATGTGAGCTATGCGGAGGATATCAAGGTTGAAGGAAACGAAATCACCGTAAAGCGTCAGTATGAAGACCGTTATCATATCATCAAGGTAAAAATGCCCTGCCTGATCACCGCATTAAGCGAGCTGAACACACCCCGCTATATGACCCCGGGCGGTATCTTCAACGCTTACCGCAACGCGGAAATCAAAGTGATCACCCGCAAAGACCTTGAAGTTGACGACGCAAGCATCGGTTTAAAGGGCTCACCGACCAGAGTTTGGCAGACATTTACTAAGAGCTTGAAGGCAGCAGGCCAGCTGGTTACTCTCGATCCGCAGGATTCTGCCGATTATATGCTTGACAAACTCAGAGAAAAATTCATTATATAGTTGAAAGTGGTGAGCGTGATGAATATTCAAGATTATAAAGGCGTATTTGTTTTTGTTCAGCAGGTGGACAATAAAATAGCTGGTGTTTCCTTTGAACTTCTCGGTAAAGCGAAAGAGCTTGCCAAGGATATGGAAACAGAAGTAACCGCAGTTTTACTGGGCTATCAGGTATCCGGCCTCTGCAAGGAACTGGCTCGCTACGGCGCGGATAAAATCATTACGGTGGATAACAAGGCGCTTGAGACCTATACCACCGAGCCGTATGCACACAGCATGTACCATATCATTGAAAAGTATAAGCCGGCAGTCGTGCTTTACGGCGCAACAGCAATCGGCCGCGACCTTGCTCCGCGCGTTTCCGCCAGAGTGAAGACCGGTCTGACCGCGGACTGCACCAAGCTGGAGGTTGCGGACGACGGGACAAAGAACCTCAGAATGACACGTCCTGCTTTCGGCGGCAACATCATGGCTACTATTCTCAGCCCGGAGCACCGTCCCCAGATGGCTACGGTGCGCCCCGGCGTTATGCAGAAGATTAAACCGATTGATGGAGCCGAGGTGCCGATTGAGGTCTACGACCTTGAAATCGGTGCGGAGCATCAGAATGTTGAAGTTGTTGAGGTCATTAAAAAGGTATCCAATAAAATTGATATTCAGGATGCAAAGATTCTGGTCTCCGGCGGCCGCGGCATGGGCTGCCCGGAAAACTTCAAGTTGCTTAAAGATTTGGCTGAAGCGCTCGGCGGGGAAGTCAGTTCCTCCAGAGCCTGCGTGGATGCCGGCTGGGTTGAAAAGGATATTCAGGTTGGCCAGACCGGTAAGACCGTCCGCCCGAACCTTTATATCGCCTGCGGCATTTCCGGCGCGATTCAGCATCTTGCCGGTATGGAAGAGTCCGACGTGATCATCGCGATCAACAAGGATGAAACCGCCCCAATCTTCGAGGTTGCCGATTACGGCATCGTTGGAGATGTCACCAAAATCCTTCCGCTCTTCACGGAAGAGGTCAAGAAGGCTATGGCCGCACGCAACGCATAATTCCCTATCATTACAGCAAGAAAGCTCCGCATACTTAAAGAAAAGTATGCGGAGCTTTTTTAACATCTGATTTCGGGCAGGGAACAGGGGAGGAGAGCTATCAACAAAATCGTTGGACCCCGTATTTTGACTATAAAAATTGCAGCCCCGGAAAGGGACTGCAATTTAATAATGATAATGTTTATCAGCGGAAGATAAGATGGTGTATTATTTTAAACCCATCTTTTCATCCCGGAAAATTCGCGCGTCCATCAGCTTGAAATCAGGCGCAATGACCGGTTTCATCGGCATATGCGCCAGAATGTCTTTTTCCAGATCAACGCCGGGAGCAATTTCACAGAGCATAATGCCGTCTTTGGTCAGCCGGAATACGGCGCGCTCCGTAATGTACATGACCGGCAGGTTCGTTTTGATTGCCTGCTTTGCGGAGAATGTGATATGTTCCACACTTTCACGGAATTTATTGATGGAGCCCTCCGTGATAATATGGAGTTCGCCGTCTGCAATTTCTGTTTTAAGGCCCTTGGCCGTAAAGGTGCCGCAGAAAAAGAGCTGCTTTGCATTTTGGGAAATATCGATAAATCCGCCGCAGCCGGGCAATTTAGGCCCGAATTTGGAAACATTTACGTTCCCGTCCTTATCGGATTCGGCAAATCCCAGAAATGCCTGGTCAAGTCCGCCGCCCTGATAAAAATCAAACATGGAAGGCTGTGGCATAATGCATCTTGGGTTGAGACTGACTCCAAAATCCAGACCGCTCTGTGGATTTCCTCCGGTAATACCGGATTCAACAGTCAGCGTGAATTTGTTGGTGATACCCTCTTCCATCGCAACGGAAGAAATAAATTCCGGAATACCGATTCCTAAATTTACAATGCTCCTGCTTTTTAATTCCATTGCCGCACGGCGCGCAATAATTTTCTTGTTGCAAAGCGACACAGGGATAAATTCTGCAAGTCCCATCTGGTGTTCGCCGGAAAAGCCGGGATTGTACTGCGTACCGAAGGTCTGCATATGATATTTCATATCGCTGACAACAACAACGCCATCCACCAGTATTCCAGGGACTTCAACCTTTTGCGGGTCAAGGGAGCCGGCTTTTACTATGCGCTCCACCTGCACGATGACCGTGCCGCCCCAGTTTTTGCAGGCCTGCGCAATGGCAAGGGACTCAGCTTTAATACCGGAGCGCTCCATCGATATATTGCCGTCTTCATCGGCGTAGGTACCGGATAAAATCGCAAAATTGATCGGGTGCGTTTTATAGCTGAGGTATTCGTTGCCGTCAATTTCAATCAGCTTTACCAGGTCTTCCGCTTCTTCGGTCATTTTGTTGAGCTTTCCGCCCAGAAGTCTTGGGTCCACAAAAGTACCCAGTCCAACATGGGATATTGTGCACGGCTTATGAGCCGCCGAGTCGCGGAACATATGGGTAGTGATTCCCTGCGGAAAATCATAGGCAAGAATGTTATTTTCTACGGCCATTCTGCCAATCTTCGGTGCAAGTCCATAATGCGCTCCGATAGTACGGCAAACCATGCCTTCGTGCGCGAAGTGATTCAAGCCTTTGTCTTTTGAGTCGCCCTGTGCGGCGCAGAAAAATAGAGAAAGGTCAGTCGGTGCTCCCGTTTCTAAAAACCGCTCTTCCAGAGCCACGGCAATTTCTTCCGGGAAAGACGCCCCGATAAATCCTGCAGTTGCAAAATTAACGTGATTGGGAACCAGGTCAGCAGCCTGACGCGCAGTTAATATTTTAACAGACATTCATCAACCCTCCGAACAGAACATTGTTAATATTGTATCATTCATTATGCTTTAATTCAAGTTTTATAAAGAATAAACTGCCAATTTCTAAATAAAAAGTTAAAAATTTGTCAGAATAAATCATCCATTGAACTATTCTATAATTATGTTAAAATAGGTTCATATCAAACGAGGAAGGCGATACGATGGACAGCAGCGGCAAATCGAAAATCAAGATCCTAATGCTGTATGAAATATTGAAGAAGTATTCCGATGAAGAACACCCTTTGAATTCCGCTGAACTGTGTGAATTCCTGCAGGAACGCGGAATCCGCGCAGAAAGAAAATCCGTTTATCGCGATATCACCGCTTTAACGGAATACGGTGCGGATATCATACGTACCCGCTCACCAAAGAAAGGTTTTTTTATAGCAAAGCGGGAATTTGAGCTCCCGGAGGTACGTCTGCTGATGGACGCGGTGCTTACCGCCCCGTTTATTACGGCAAAAAAAACAGCCGACCTGACCGGCAAGCTGCGCGAACTCCTGAGCTGCTACCAGGCAGAAGGCGTCTGGAAACAGATCTATGTGGATCAGCGGATTAAATTTGAGAATGAAGAAATTTATTACAACATCGACGCAATCAATCGGGCGATCGCAAATAACCGGAAAATAGCGTTCCGGTATCACCGCCGGTTTATTTCCAACCGCACTGCGGAGCTGGATGAGGGAAAAGAATTTGTGATCAGTCCGTACGCTTTGCTGTGGTCGAACGACAAATATTACCTTGCCGGGAATTATCAGAAATATGATAACGTAAGCAATTACCGTCTTGACCGTATCCGCAGGGTAGAGGTGCTTGACTCCGCCTCTAGGCCTTTCGCTGAAGTCAGCCCCTACAGGGAGTATTTTGAT
>DATAML010000134.1:0-4163 GCA_036260545.1 Caproiciproducens sp. | reverse complement strand
AAGCAGGCGGTGGATTCCAAGTCGCTGACCGGGCTAAAAAATAAATCCCTCTACCCGGAAAACTCCAAACTGGAACCGGTTTTCCGCAGCGGAATGCCGGCGGAAGAGAAATATGAAGCCTGCTACAAGATTTTTTCCCGCGTTCTGGTATCGCGGTGCCCGGGCGTAACGGTGGAGGAAGCCGGAGAAGAGGGCGGGGAGTTCATCTGCTCCTTTACCGGCGAAGTCGATAAAAACCGCCGGATAGAGGTTTGGCTGGCGGTGAACCCCTATTCCAGCGCCGAACGCTACAGAATCATCGGGCAAAAGCTGATGTCTGCCGAATCCGCCGCAGAGAGCGAAGGGGAGTTGCAGCTCTGGCAGGGTACAAAATAAAGGGACAATGGAGTAAACAGAATGGATATTGACATTACTGCAATCTTACGGATTGCCGTGCAGGAGGAAGCCTCCGATATTTTTATCATTGCGGGCTGCCCGGTTTCCTGCAAATCCAACGACAGCATTCTTCCCATCGAGCAGGAAGATCTGCGTGATTACCGGCTTAAGCCGGAGGATACCAAGGACTGTATCGAAAAGATTTACGCGCTCGGCGCGCAGAGGGATATCCGGCCTTTTCTGCAGACCGGGGATGATGATTTCTCCTTTTCTGTGGAAAATCTGGGGCGTTTCCGCTGCAACGCCTATTTCCAGCGGGGCAGCATGGCGGCGGTTTTGCGTGTGGTGCCGTTCCATCTTCCAGATCCGGAGGAACTGCACATCCCGGAGGCCGTGGTAGACCTGAACCTCATTAAAAAGGGGCTTGTACTCATCACCGGTGCGGCGGGCAGCGGAAAATCCACGACTCTTGCGTGCATCATCGACCGCATCAACCGTACGCGGAACAGTCACATCATTACCATTGAGGACCCCATCGAATTTCTGCACCGGCACGACCGGAGCATCGTCAGCCAGCGGGAGGTGTCCCACGATACGGGCGGTTACGTCACCGCGCTGCGCGCCGCGCTCCGGCAGGCGCCGGACGTGATTCTGCTCGGCGAAATGCGCGACTATGAAACCATTACCACGGCGATGACGGCGGCGGAAACCGGCCAGCTCGTGCTTTCCACGCTGCACACCATCGGCGCTGCGAATACCATCGACCGTATCATCGACGTGTTCCCGCCCAGCCAGCAGCAGCAGATACGGGTGCAGCTTTCCATGGTGCTGCAGGCGGTCGTTTCGCAGCAGCTGATTCCCACGGTGGACGGCAAACTGATTCCGGCGTTCGAAATCATGCTTGCGAATTCCGCCATACGCAATATGATAAGGGAATCGAAGGTCCACCAGATTGACAACGCCATCTATTCCGCAATCGGCGAAGGAATGATTCCGATGGACACGGATCTTTACGGGCTTTATTCCGAGGGAAGAATTTCAAGGGAAAACGCGCTTCTTTACGCGGCTAATCCGGACAGCCTTGCCAAAAGGCTGAACTGAAACATAGAAATACGAACCGGTTCTGTTCGCTGGAAACAGCGGGCGGGGCCGGTTTTTTATGCGGAACATGTCTTTGATAAATCTCATATATTATTATGGATATGGAATTAAGTGCTATAATTTATGTTAAAATTATGTTAATTACCATATGAAATAAGGGCTTTTATGAATACGCTTCAATCCAAGGCATCCGACTTTTTTAAGACAACCTTCCGCGCCCTGCAATACCGCAATTTCCGGCTGTTCTGGTTTGGCCAGTGCATTTCCCTTACGGGAACCTGGATGCAGCGCACTGCGCAGACGTGGCTGGTTTATACTCTGACGAATTCGCCCCTGCTTGTGGGAATCGTGGGCGTCTGCCAGTTCCTGCCCATGCTCCTGTTTTCCCTGTTTGCCGGGGTGCTTGCCGACCGCTTTTCCAAAAAGAAGCTGCTGATTTTCACCCAGTGCATGTTTATGCTGCAGGCGGTCATTATGACGGTTCTCACCTACTACGGGCAGATACGCTACTGGCATATTCTGCT
Source organism: Caproiciproducens sp. (assembly GCA_036260545.1). Classification (GTDB taxonomy): domain Bacteria; phylum Bacillota; class Clostridia; order Oscillospirales; family Acutalibacteraceae; genus DATAML01. The sequence continues at coordinate 2,163 of DATAML010000134.1, read as the reverse complement.
GCTCAGCATGCTGTTCGGCTTTACCCAGACGCTGGATATGCCTGCAAGGCAGTCCTTTTTTATCGATCTGGTCGGGCGCGAGAATCTTACCAACGCGATTTCACTGAATTCCACAATCGTAAACCTCGCCCGCATCATCGGCCCGGCGGTCAGCGGCCTGATTATGCTGAAATACGGTACGGTTTTCTGTTTCTTTATCAATACGATCAGTTTTCTCCCCGTAATTGCCGGCCTGCTGATGATCCGGGCAAAGGAGAACATCATCCGCAGGGAAGCCGGGCATATGCTGGGGGATATTCGCGACGGAATCCGCTATATCGGGAAAAATGAAACGCTGGTGCTCAACGTGCTGATTACCGCGGTGGTGTGCACCTTTGCGATGAACAACGACGTTATAATCCCGATCTTTGCGAAAGAGGTTCTGGGGCGCGGGGCGGACGGGTATTCCTTCCTGCTTGCCATGGCGGGGTTCGGCGCGTTTGCGGGTGCAGTGCTGATGGCGTATTTCAGCAAATTCGGCGTGCGGAAAAGCCTGCTGATCCTAAGCGGCTTCGCCACTGCCTTTCTGCAGATACTCACCGTATTCGGCAGGAGTTTCTGGCTTGCCGCGGTATTGATCGGGGCAATCGGCTTCTTCAACCTGATTTTCATCAATATCGCCAATTCCGTGTTTCAGCTTAATTCCTCCAACGAGTACCGCGGGCGCGTGATGAGCGTTTATGCGTTCCTGAATATGGGTTCCACGCCGATCGGCAACTTCGGGGTGGGAATCGTGATGGAAAAGCTGGGCGGCATTTCCGGCTTTGCGTCCTGCGGAATCATTACCGCCGTATGCTTGACCGCAATCCTGCTGATAAAACGGAAAGCGGTGTTGAACTATGTCAAATTAAAACAGTGATTCGGTGTCTTATTATTGCTGGGAACCTCTTACGGGGTTCCCTTTTTTGTATTCGGCCTTTTGCGGCGCCAATAGATACTCAAAGAAGCCTGTCCAGCAGAGCTTCCTCTTTTTATAGATTGCAGCCGGAACCGGCAAAAATTATATTTTATAGAATATAATTCAGAATTATATTGACAATCTGTTTTTTGTGTCGTATATTAGTAGTACAAAATATACAACGCATTGGAGGCGATCCTGTGGAAGAAATTGTTGAATGCTTATGCCGGCTGAATTTCAGCCGTCTGGAAGCAAAAATATATCTTACCCTGCTGGAAGGCGGCAAACAGTCCGGGTACCAGATTGCAAAGAAAATCAATATATCCCGTTCTTCGGTCTATGCTGCAATCAGCCATATGTATGAAAACGGTTCTATTCTGCTTCTGTCGGAAGAGGTGCAGCTTTACGAGGCGCAGAATCCGTTCATCCTGTTTCCGCAGTTGAAAAAGCAGTTTACGGAAAATGCCGACCTTGCCCTTACAAATCTGCAGTCCCTTTACGAAAACCGGAGAGAAGAGCGTTTTACCAATTTGAAAGGACTGGAGTCGGTGGTGGCAAACGCGAAAGAACTTTTGCTGACCGCAAAAAAAGAAGTCTATATGAATACCGACTTTGACCTGCAGCTTTTTTCGCAAGAATTTAAGACGCTGGAAAAGCGCGGCGTCCGCATAATCGTTTTTTTTCCTTTGCGGTGCTGGAGCACAGCGGCCTTGAGATTGAATTCTATACGCACAATAATTCCGTCTGCGACAGCGAAAAGCCCTCCCGTCTGATGCTGGTGACCGATATGGACGCAACCATCGTGGCGGACCGCAGCCCCGGAAAAGACAACTGGTTCGCAACCGTGACCAACAACACGCTCATGGTTTCCATCATTGCGGAGCATATCCACAACGATATCTACCTGCTGAAGCTTAAGGAAAAATACGGCAGCAATCTGATTGACGATACGATCAAAATAGATACCATGCTGGAAAACCGTTAAGGAGGAAATATGGCAAAAATAACGCTTAACAGAAGCGTACGGGACAGTCTGCTTACCGTTGCTCTTCCCATTTCTCTGCAAAGCCTGTTTCAGGCGTCCCTCAGCGTAATCGATGAAATCATGATTGGACAGACCGGCACAAACAGTATTACGGGAGTTGGGCTCGGCTCAAAATTTTCGGTTCTGTTTGTGTTTACGCTTACCGCCATCGGAACCTCGGCGTCGATTATGATCTCTCAGT
>DATAML010000132.1:0-3861 GCA_036260545.1 Caproiciproducens sp. | reverse complement strand
CCTGAGATTCGTCATGATGATTCCTTTCACCCATACAACTGACCGACGGAACAAGATTGATATCCGTCAGAACAGTTTCTGCTGGTCATCCGCTGCCGTGCCCGGCGGCGTTAAGCCAAGATGCAGGTATGCGGCGTGCGTAGTGCAGCGCCCGCGCGGGGTGCGGTTCAAGAAGCCGATCTGCATCAAATAGGGCTCGTAAACGTCTTCAATGGTCACGGCTTCCTCGCCGATAGCGGCGGCAAGCGTTTCCAGTCCGACTGGGCCGCCGTTGTAGAATTTGATGAGCGTGGAAAGCATCCGGCGGTCGTTCGCGTCCAGGCCGAGCTCGTCAATTTCCAGACGGTCCAGACCGATTTTCGCGGAGGAATAGGTGATGACACCGTTGCTGATCACCTGCGCGAAATCGCGCACACGCTTTAAAAGGCGGTTCGCGATACGCGGTGTGCCGCGCGAACGGGAGGCAATCTCCAGAGCGCCGTCCGCCTCGATGGGAATATCGAGGATTTTCGCGCTGCGCGTGACAATTTTGCACAGCTCCTGCGGGGAATACATCTCCAGCCGGAGCACCACGCCGAAGCGGTCGCGCAGAGGCGCGCTGAGCTGCCCCGCGCGGGTGGTGGCGCCCACAAGGGTAAATCTGGGCAGCGGAAGATGATACGAAGCCGCCATCTGCCCCTTGCCGGTGATGATGTCGAGCGCAAAATCCTCCATCGCGGGATATAATATTTCTTCCACGCTGCGAGAAAGGCGGTGCACCTCGTCGATAAACAGGACGTCCCCGGGATTCAGATTGGTAAGCAGCGCCGCAAGGTCACCCGGCTTTTCAATCGCCGGGCCGGAGGTAATGCGGAAGTTCACGTTCAGCTCATTCGCGATGATGCCCGCAAGCGTGGTCTTGCCAAGCCCCGGGGGACCGTACAGCAGCACATGGTCAAGCGACTCCTTGCGCTGTTTTGCCGCCTCGATAAACACTGAAAGATTTTCCTTCACCTTATCCTGCCCAATGTATTCCGAAAGCACTTTTGGGCGCAGCGGATTTTCCACCTCCGCGTCCTCCGGCACATATTCCGGCGCTACCATGCGGTTTTCAAAGTCATATTCGTTTTCGTTTTCCATTTTACATTCACACCCTTATCCTACCGCAATTGCCGCGCAGTTTTTGTTGTTCTCTATAATCTGTTTATAATTTTATCTTTGAAATCCCACGCACGGAAAGTGCACGGACTATTTCATCCCGCTGCCCATGGATTTCAGGGAAAGGCGGATCAGCTCTTCTACCGTCAGGGCGCTGTCGAACCGGCCGACCACCGCAGCAGCTTCCGAGGGAGAATAGCCGAGCACCGTCAGCGCGTTGACCGCCGCGCCCGCGTTGGACGCAGCCGAAACAATCCCGGCGGGGACTGTGCCTTCCGCACTCGTCTGCATTCCTTTTACCTTGTCCTTGAGCTCAAGCGTGATACGCTGCGCCAGCTTTGCACCGACGCCGCTGGCCCTTGTAAGGGTCTTGCTGTCGCCCGTGGCAACCGCCATGGCAACCTGCTCCGGCGCAAGCTCCGAGAGAATGGCCAGCCCGACCTTTGGGCCCACGCCGCTCACGGAGGTCAGCATTTTAAAGCAGTTCAGCTCGCCCATGGTAGCAAAGCCGAACAGGTCAAGCGCGTCCTCCCGCACATTGAGGTGCGTGTAGAGCTTGATTTCTTCGCCCAACTTAGGCAGCGCGCGCTGCGTGTTCAGCGTGGTAAAGCATTTAAAGCCGACGCCGCCGCATTCCACCACCGCAAGGCCCGGTTCGGTATGGATTAAGGTTCCTTTTATACTGTAAAACATATCTGTCTCCCAAAATCACTTTTTCATACTTTCAGGGCTACGGGCTGCGCCCGGCCGTATCATGGAACGCCGGAGCGCGGAACCTGCCGCCTGCCCGTGGCAGATCGCCATGGCGAGCGCATCCGCGGTATCGTCCGGCTTGGGCACTTCCTTCAAACAGAGCAGCCGCCGCGTCATTTCCATGACCTGCGGCTTGAGCGCCTGCCCGTATCCGGTGACCGCCATTTTCACCTGCAGCGGCGTGTATTCGTAAACCTCGATTTTCGCCTTCTGTACGGCAAGAAGGATCACGCCCCTCGCCTCCGCCACGCCGATGGCCGTCTTCTGATTGTTCTGAAAATACAGCTTCTCCATGGAAACGGCGTCCGGCTTCCAGCGTTCCATCACGCAGGCAAGGGAATCATAAATGATTTCCAGCCGGCGGCTGAAGCTTTCCTGCGCCCGGGTAACCACCGCGCCGTGCTCCAGCGTAAGAAAATGCCCGCGGTCGGTCTGAATCACGCCGTAACCGACGATGGCGTAACCGGGGTCGATTCCAAGAATAACCATGCTTTTTTTGCTCCTGCTTTTCACGAATTTTCGCCCGCTGCGCCCCAAAAGCGCCATAGGACATATCAACCCATAATATTCGTATAATTATATCACAAAACAATGCAATAGTGAATACCAATGTTGCCGAATCCGGCCTGCACCGGTATTGACTGTTTTATAAATTTCGATATAATATAATTATTCCTCAAAAACATATATTCGCGCCAACGGGAGTTATTTTCAACGTGCGGATATTTTCAGAACACCCGAACATTCGGGGCAAATATATAAGAAAGCAGGAATTCCTATCACAATTTTAAAAGTAAACCGGCTGAGCGAGGAGCAGAAAAATCAGGTTCGCGTGCTGGAACAGATATGCCAGCAAGAGGAAGGGCTCAAACGGAACGCATTCCTCTCCAATGAAATCAACTTTAACCGGGAAATCGACTGCTTCTATCTCCTGTATGACAAGGAAAAATTGATTAGCTTCCTCTCCCTCTTTATCCCGATGCAGAGTGAGGCCGAAGTGTCCGCCTATACCCTCCCGGAACTTCGGAGGAAGGGATATTTCCACACGCTTTTTGAAAAAGCAGCGCAAGAACTGAAAAATCACGGAATCGCAAAGGTTTTGTTTGTCTGCGAGCCCGCCGGCCGGGCGGCTTCGGAAGTATTAAAAACATACGGCGCTAAACTTTCCTGTTCGGAATACCGGATGGCCTACGAACCCGGCGATTACCGGAAGTCCGGCGGCAGCCTGCGGCTGGAGCCCGCCGCGCGGAGCGGCCTTGAAGAAATGGCCGCGCTGGATTCCCGCCTGTTTGACGGCAGCTACGACGAATCGCTCTCACTTCTTGCAAAATCACTGGAGTCCGGCGATGTAAAATCCTATTGCGCGTTTTTGGATGACCGGATGATGGGCCTGTGCAGCGCGAATTTTCAGGACGGCGGCGTTACCGTCTACGGCATCGGCGTCTCTCCGGAGTTTCAGGGCAAGGGGTACGGCAGGGAAATGCTGAACCTGCTGCTTGAGCAGATTCTCCGTGAAAATCCGGGCGAAATCTCTCTGGAAGTCAGCAGCACAAACGCAACCGCCTATCGGCTTTATCTTACAAACGGCTTCCGCGTAAAAACACAGTATGATTATTATACCTATTCCATATAGGCACACATCCCACCGCCGGCAGCCAGTTGGAAAAATAACATTTAAAAAGGCTTTCTCCGGTAAAGTGAGAAAGCCTTCTTTATATTGCATAGAACGCATCGAATAAACTAAATTAGTGTTAACCCCTTTCCATCAAGGGCGTCCACAGCTCGTAGTCCTCTCCGTCCCCGCTGGGATAATACTCAAAATCAATGCCGTGCCCTTTATCGGGAACATATCCGGCTTCGGGCAGAATTTTTTCATAGTACTGTGTCCAGGCCTCAAATGCCGACAGGCTTTTCGGAACGTGTAAAACCGCGTATTCGGCGGGAAGGATTTGTTTGAAGACCATTCCCTGC
>DATAML010000128.1:0-3453 GCA_036260545.1 Caproiciproducens sp. | reverse complement strand
TCAGATTGCCTCCGGGCTTGGAATTGTGGAGGAAGAGCTCGAACCTTACGGACGGTTTAAGGCAAAGCTGAACGATTCGCTTTTTAAAAGGCTGGAGTCAAAAAAGGACGGAAAGTTGATTCTGGTCACCGCGATCAATCCCACTCCGGCAGGCGAGGGGAAGACCACCACGACCGCGGGCCTTGGCGAAGCAATGAAGAAAATCGGCAAAAACGCGATCATTGCCCTGCGGGAGCCGAGCCTCGGCCCCGTGTTCGGAATAAAAGGCGGCGCGGCGGGCGGCGGCTACGCGCAGGTGGTTCCGATGGAGGATATCAACCTGCATTTTACCGGCGATTTTCACGCCATCACCTCCGCGAACAACCTGCTCTGCGCTATGCTGGACAACCATATGCAGCAGGGCAATGCGCTGCAGATCGACCCGCGCAGGATATTGATCAAACGCTGCCTGGACATGAACGACCGCGCGCTCCGCAACACTGTTGTGGGACTGGGCGGAAAAATCAACGGCGTGCCGCGCGAGGACGGCTTCTGTATTACGGTGGCTTCGGAAATCATGGCGATTTTCTGCCTTGCCGCGGACTTGAAAGATCTGAAAAAACGTCTCGGCAATATTTTAGTCGCTTACACATACGCCGGAACGCCGGTTTACGCGTCCGATCTGAAAGCGCAGGGCGCAATGGCCGCGCTGCTTAAGGACGCGATCAACCCCAACCTCGTACAGACGCTGGAGGGAACTCCGGCTATCATGCACGGCGGCCCGTTTGCCAACATCGCGCACGGCTGCAATTCCGTCAGGGCTACCCGTCTTGCGCTCAAGCTCGCAGGTTACTGCATTACGGAAGCCGGCTTCGGCTCCGACCTCGGCGCGGAAAAATTTATGGATATCAAGTGCCGGATGGCCGGCTTAAAGCCGAACGTTGTGGTGCTGGTTGCGACCGCGCGCGCGCTCAAATATAACGGCGGTGTGCCGAAAGACCAGACTTCCGTCGAAAATCTTGACGCGCTGAAAAAAGGAATCGTCAATCTGGGCGCGCATATCTCCAATATGAAGAAATACGGCGTCCCGGTGGTCGTGGCAATCAACCGGTTCGGCAGCGATACCGGCGCGGAGCTGGATTATATTGAGCGCTACTGCCGTGAAAACGGGGCTGATTTTGCGCTGTCCGAGGTGTTTGCCAAAGGCGGCGAGGGCGGAATGGATTTGGCCGCAAAGGTCTGCGCGGCGGCGGACAAGCCGTCCGATTTTCACCCGATCTACGAAACGGAATTGTCGATTAAGCAAAAAATCGAGACGATAGCACGCGAGATTTACGGAGCCTGCGGCGTTACCTACACCAATCAGGCGGAGAAATCCATCAAAGAGATTGAACAGCTCGGGGGAGATAAACTGCCTGTCTGCATTGCAAAAACGCAGTATTCGCTTTCGGACAACGCTGCACTGCTTGGACGCCCGTCCGGGTTCCACATTACCATCCGCGACCTGCGCCTTTCCAACGGAGCCGGATTTGTGGTTGCCTATGCCGGCGATATCATGACGATGCCGGGCCTTCCCAAGGTACCCTGCGCCGAACGGATCGACGTGGATGATGACGGTAAAATTACAGGATTATTTTAACGGATAACAGGTGACTGTATGCAGGAAATTATCACTTCCTCTCCCGCCGAAACGGAATCCCTTGGGGAAAGGCTGGCGGAAAAGCTGAAAGGCGGCGAGGTACTCGCGCTTTTCGGCGGCATGGGCATGGGAAAAACTGCTTTTACACGCGGACTTGCGCGCGGGCTGGGCATTCTTGACGGCGTTTCCAGCCCCACCTTTGCGCTGGTTCACGAATACCGCGGCAGGCTGCCGGTTTATCATTTCGATATGTTCCGCGTGACCGGCTGGGACGATCTTTATTCCACCGGATTCTTCGATTATCTGGAAGCCGGGGGAGTGCTGGTCATTGAATGGAGCGAAAATATTGAAGCCGCTCTGCCTCCCGATGCAATCCGGATTGAAATTCGGCAGGGCGTGCGGCAGGATGAGCGCGTTTTTCGCATTGACGGGATTGAACTATAAAGTATCGGTTGCTGTGCCTTTGGCGCAGGCCGGAAAGGCATGATTGTAACAATGAAGATCTTAGCGATTGATTCTTCGGCAACGGCTGCGTCTGCGGCGCTGGTTGAGGACGGGAAGGTGCTGGGCGAGTTCTACATCAACACCCGTCTTACACACAGCCAGACCCTTATGCCCATGATTGAAAATGTGCTGAAGTGCACGCAGTCCAAGCTGGCTGAAATCGATCTGTTTGCGGTATCCGCCGGGCCGGGCTCCTTTACCGGAATCCGCATCGGTGTGGCGAGCGTCAAGGGGCTTGCCATGGCGGGGAACAAGCCGTGCGTCGGCGTATCCACGCTGGAAGCGATGGCCTACAATCTGGAACTTGTGCAGGGTACGGTTTGCGCTGTAATGGACGCGCGCTGCCAGCAGGTCTACAACGCCGTGTTCCGGGCGGACGGCTGCGGGATTGAGCGGCTTACTCCGGATCGAGCCCTTTCGATGGAAGCTTTGGCGGAAGAATGTAAAAATTATAAAAAACCGTTGTATTTTGTTGGAGACGGTGCAAAGTTGTGCTATAATAATCAATGGTTTAAAAGCCTGGATGTGATTCTGCCTCCGGAGCCGCTGATCTATCAGCGCGCGTGCTCCGTGGCAAAAGCGGCGGCCAGTGCTTATGAGCAGGGCAAAGGAGTAACGCCGGCGGCACTAATGCCGGTTTATCTTCGCCTGCCCCAGGCGGAGCGGGAGTTGAAAAAACGTTTAAAAGGAGAAGTAAAATGATTGCATTGGGAGCTGACCACGGCGGTTTTTTACTGAAGGAAGCGGTAAAAAAATATTTGGATTCCCAGAAAATTGAGTATAAGGATTTCGGTACTTTTGACGAGAAATCCGTTGATTACGCACCAATCGCGGCAAAAGTCGCGCACTGCATCATGAACGGAGAAGCCGAAAAGGGCATTCTCTGCTGCGGCACCGGAATTGGAATCAGTATTGCGGCCAATAAGGTAAAGGGCATCCGTGCTGCGGTATGCACGAATGAATTCTGTGCGGAAATGACGCGGCGTCATAACGATGCCAATATTCTCTGCATGGGCGGCCGGGTAATTGATGAAGAGAAAGCGGTTGCGCTTGCCAAAATTTATCTTGAAACCCCGTTCGAAGGCGGACGCCATCAGAGACGGATTGACGAGATTGCCGAGATCGAGCGCGGCGAGTTATAAATTGCATTAAGGTTGTTTCTTTGGAGTTAGCCAATTCATATTGAGAAATGAGGGAGAAAATATGTCTGAAATATTTCCTGAACCGGTAAAAATTTTGCCTGAAGCCGATATACCGATGAAAGGTGCTACCGCGTATCTTTCACAGACGGAAAATCAGCAAATACTTTTTATGGAATTTTCCGAGGATAT
>DATAML010000127.1:0-6498 GCA_036260545.1 Caproiciproducens sp. | reverse complement strand
AACCGAGCTGCTGAAACACTAACGATAAAAATGTTACGGATGAAATAATCAGAGCGGATATCACGAGCTGGATAAAAACCAAGCGCCAAAATTTACTGTTACATTTCATTTTATTCACCATTTTTTAAGCTAGTCCTCTAGGATCCGGTTCATTCGGTACCGATATGAATCTGAATATAAACCGGTCTTGACGGGTCTTTCTCTATTCTTTTTCTTTGATAACGATTGCTTATTTCAGTATCCACCCTATAAGGTAAGAACGAATTAAGATTTAAATCTACGACATTTTATATGGTCAAGCTCTATCAATATAATCTTTAATCTTTAGTTTTAAATCTTTGGAAACGAACTTATTGATTCCAAGCTAGGATAAAAAATACTCCATCTCAAGATCAGAAAAAGAGTGATGAATTCTGCCGGTATGAATATCACGCACGCCATTGCCCCGGCCAAGCGACGGAAAATCATCCACCTTCAACCCGCGTGCTGTTTTTTTCATCTCTTTAATTTTTTGTTTTGTTAAGACAAGATGTCTGCCCATATAAAAACAACTTCTCGGCATTAGTATAATACTTCCCGAGGAGAAAAACAATTGTGTCTGACGTTTATACTATTATTATTTAAATTATTCTACTATTAATTATTTTATTCTATTATTTCACATCTACCCGTTGTATCAACGCTATAGTCTCGACATGCCTTGAGCGGTCAAAAAAGATGTCGTACCCCTCTAATACATCCTTAGCGGCAGATTTTTACGGAAACCATCTATTAGTACATGGTTACCAGTTGCAGCTGATTAGATTCGGTATATGTCAGTTTCGCCTCAGGAATAAGAAGTGGAAGTTCTAATGCTGATTGGTATGAGGGGCATATAGCATTAAGAGAAAAGGATAAATCCTCGTCATCAGTATAAAGCGATTCTATCTTGTATGAAAGAAGAAGCCCAAAATAATCTTCATTTATGCTCTTGATGATAAATCCACTATCCTCATACGGATATGAAGATATATTTATATTCTCATCGTCGTGCCTGTCTACTTCATGAGGTTGGAGTATTATGTTCTTATGTTTGATAGCGTGCGGCACAAGGCAATGCGCTAAAATTGTCTTAAGAAAACTTCCGAAGGTCATGTCTACACAGCCAATAAAATACTCTTCATTAGTCAAAGTGTTCAGTATTTCATCAATTTGATTTTTTGTTAAGTTATTTATGTATACAACAAAATACTGGGTGCTGTGCATATATACAGTTTCATGGCATTTTTCAAGGCTTGTCAGCAGCAACTGCCGTATTAAAGTTTGGTCTAACGAGTCGGCAATTATGTCTCCTACCAAAATACTGTAGGTGCTTTCTTTATTAAGTGCAGGTATGAGGGCTGAAAAAACTTTATACCCATACCAACTGCTTTCAATTTTTGAGCTATCAAAGATGAACGCTATTTCATAATGGTCTTTATGCACCGGTATGAGCGCTGATTTTAAGTTCTCATAGGCAATACCTTTTGATTTAAGTACTGTATTCATATCAGCGAATATCCGGTTGATTTCACGATAGCTCTGTTGATCAGTCAATCGAAATGCCTGTTTTAAGACCGGCAACATTACATTATCTCGGGCGTCCAAAGTATATATCATAATGAGACCAACCTTTCTTTCGTTCTGAAACGACATCTCATTTGTTTTGCGTATTATCAGTTATTGCATTTAGCGAAAATAATGTTCATATTTCTATTTAGCAGAATATTATGCAGTTCTACGACTATTTTTATCGCATTTACGATACCATGCTTAACCGAATCAACTGCATAAATATCGCCTTCAATCGTACCGTCCTTCTTGACTACTCTTTGCCAGAGCAAACCGTCCGGACAACATCGCATGGCCCACCCAACCTCTCGCGCCGCACGGGATCGCCCCAACATACACGCAACCTGACAGTATGAGACCACCATCCCATAATGGATTTGTTCTACTATGCCATAACCGAACGTTCAAGCAGGCAAACGACCTCTGTATGTGCCGTTCTCGGGAACATGTCCACGGGCGTGGCCTCCATCGTTTTGTAACCCTTTGCCGCGAAAAGCTTCAGATCGCGCGCCAGGGTTGCGGGGTCGCAGGAAACATAAACCACGCGCTGCGGCGCCATACCGGCTACGGTTTCGATCAGGCCTGCGTCGCAGCCCTTGCGCGGCGGATCGAGAACGACTACATCCGGCTTTACACCGCGGTTCGCAAGCATATCTGCAGCCTTTGCGGCGTCCATGCACAGGAATTCGGCATTTTCAACCCCGTTTAGGGCGGCATTCTTTTTTGCGTCCTCCACCGCCTGTTCGATAATTTCCACACCTATGACATTTTTCGCCTTATCCGCCATAGAAAGGCCTATGGTGCCCGTGCCGCAGTAAAGGTCCAGCAGGGTTTCGCTGCCGGTCAGCCCGGCGTATTTGCCCGCGATGGTGTACAGGCGCTCCGCCTGGCCGCGGTTAACCTGATAAAAGGACATGGGGGAAATATTAAATTTCAGCCCGCACAGGATGTCGGTAATGTAATCACTTCCCCAAACAGTACGGCATTTCCTGCCGAGGATTACATTCGTCTTCTCACGGTTACTGTTGATGATGACACTTTTAAGACCCGGTACGTTCTTCCGGAGCAGCTCGACCAGCTCCGGTTCATGGTGCACCCCGTTGCCGTTCACCACTACACAGACCATAATTTCGCCCGTCGCTTCCGCCTGCCGGAGATACAGGTGCCTTAGCCTGCCCTTTCCGGTCTGCTCGTTATACACGTCCTCACCGCTCTTCTCCGCCCACTCCTGAAACGCGTTCATCGCGGCGGTGAAGGCTTCCGGCTGCAAAAGGCACTCGCTGCAGCTGATAATCCGATGGCTGTGGCTGGCATAGAAGCCCATGCGGATTTTTCCGCCCTCACAGCCGATGGGAATCTGCGCTTTGTTGCGGTAATGATCCGACTGCTCCGCGCCGACAATCGGATTCAAGACAACATTATGGAATCCGCCGATGCGCTCCAACGCATCCTGCACACGCTGCTGCTTGGCGCGCAGCTCCGCGTCATAGCCAATGTGCCGGTACACGCAGCCGCCGCACCGGGAAAACTGAACGCAGCCGGCGTCCGTCCGCTGCTCCGACGGGCGGATTATTTTTTCGATTCTGCCGAAGGCATACGTTTTCGCGGTTTTTAGTATCCTTACACTCAGCGTGTCCCCCGCCGCCGCAAGCGGCACAAATACCGCAATGTCCTGCCAGCGGCCCACCCCGCTGCCCTCCGCGGTATATCCCGTAATCTCCAGTTCAACGATATCGTTCTTTTTCAGTTCCATTTCTTCCCCCGTAAAGCAGCCCGCTTTATCCGTATATTTATCCATCCGGTTAAAATAATATTGATGTTTCATAATTTTAACATTATCAATTCATAAATACAAGGGCGCCGGAAATCCTGAAAATTTCACTTGACATCGTGCTAAATTGTGAATATAATAAAGCACAAGATGAAATAAACCGACGATTAAGAGTAGTAAATGGGCAAAGCGCTTTCAAAGAGAGCCGCAGGGGGTGTGATTGCGGCAAGGCGGGGCTTGTTGAATGGACTTATGAGGGCAGGGCGAAAGAATTCGGTTCGAGTAGCTTTTGACGGGAACTCCGCCCGTTACCAAGGGAGCATGCATGATGGTGCGTGGAAAAAGAGGCGCTTTTTAAGCGCAATTATGGGTGGTACCGCAGGAGCCAATCGCTCTTGTCCCTGAATTTCAGGGGCAAGAGCGTTTTTTTATTTTATTTTGAATACGAGAGGAGAAATTATCATGGCGAAAATACCGCACAGATTTAATTTAACTGAGGAGCAAATGCCGAAGCAGTGGTATAACCTGCGGGCCGACATGAAGGAGCTTCCGGACCCGATGCTGAACCCCGGAACCTTAAAACCGATTCAGACACAGGAGCTGTATCCGATTTTCTGCGAGGATTTGGCGAAGCAGGAGACAGACAGTACAACACGTTATTTCGATATTCCGGAGGAAATTCAGGATATTTACAAGATGTACCGCCCTTCCCCGCTTTGCCGCGCTTACAATCTGGAAAAATATCTGGACACCCCGGCAAAAATCTATTTTAAATTTGAAGGCAACAATACCTCCGGCAGCCATAAGCTGAACTCCGCCGTGGCGCAGGTCTTTTATGCCAAGAGGCAGGGGCTCACCAGTCTAACCACGGAAACAGGCGCCGGTCAGTGGGGCACCGCGCTTGCGGAAGCCTGCGCATATTTCGGCGTTGACCTGACCGTATTTATGGTGAAGGCTTCCTACAATCAGAAGCCCTACCGCAAAGCGATCATTCAGACCTTCGGCGCAAACGTCATCCCCAGCCCCAGCGACACCACGCAGGTAGGCCGCGCGATCCTTGCCACCGACCCCGACACCACCGGCAGCCTCGGCTGCGCCATTTCCGAGGCGATTGAAAAAGCGACCACCACACCGAACTGCCGTTATGTTCTGGGCTCGGTTTTGAATCAGGTTCTTCTGCATCAGTCTGTGATCGGGCTGGAGAGCAAGACCGCAATGGAAATTCTCGGCGAGTACCCGGATATCGTCATCGGCTGCGCGGGCGGCGGTTCCAACCTCGGCGGCCTCATTGCGCCGTTTATGCAGGATAAGCTGCTCGGTAAGGCCAACCCGCACTTCATTGCGGTAGAACCGGCCTCCTGCCCGTCCATGACGCGCGGACACTACGCCTACGATTTCTGCGACACCGGCAAGGTCACCCCGCTTGCCAAAATGTACACGCTGGGCAGCGGCTTTATTCCGTCGCCAAACCACGCGGGCGGCCTGCGCTACCACGGGATGTCGCCGATCCTTTCCAAGCTGTATCACGACGGCTATCTGGATGAAGCGCGCTCGGTGGAACAATCCCGGGTGTTCGAGGCGGCTACGCTGTTTGCCAAGGTGGAAACAATCCTCCCCGCTCCGGAAAGCTCCCACGCCATCCGTGTGGCGATTGACGAAGCGCTCCGCTGCAAGGAGACCGGCGAAGCAAAAACTATCCTGTTCGGTCTGACCGGCACCGGCTACTTCGATATGGCTGCCTACACCTCCTTTATTGAGCATACCATGACGGATTATATTCCAAGCGACGAGGACCTGCAGCCCGGCTTTGACTCGCTGCCGAAAATTCCCGGCATTCAGGAATAGCTATCCGGTTTCCTCTGTCCCGGCCCTTCCCGCTGATGGAAGCGGGAAGGGCTTGGCATGGGGCGCAGAACGATGGACAAAGCAGGCCAAACCGCCGGATTACGATTAATTCCGCAGGACAGCGCACGGACAATACGGATAGTAATATTGTACTGTCATCCGCGACCGCACGGTTTTCCGGTCAGCCGAACCTCCGCTGTGCCCAAAAACGATAATCAATCCTATTTAGAATTCTGTTCTATAATTTACATAAAAAACCATCGCGATAATTTACGAAAACCGTTAGTCAAAAATAACTAAATCTCAGCGACAAAAAACTGCGTTTTATACAATAAAGAGATTATATCTGAATTGTTTGATCGGGCATTGACACTGTGAAATATGGGTATTATAATAAAATCACAAAATCAAACAAGACAAAAGCAAGAATAAAATTAATTTGATAACAAGACTTGTGGTAAGGATTTACCACGACCTTTTCAATACAACTCCTCCCCATAAAGCAAAGACCGGCTATGCCGGTCTTTGCTTTTTTATACGGTTTCTACTTTCTGTTGAATTGTATGAAGCACTGAAACAAACAGCTTAAATGGGCGCGAAATTTTTGTTTACACCTAAATTACTCCAAAACAGTTTTGTTGAATAATTTTCACCATTATTCCCGCCATGAATTTATAAGTGCTACTATCGAACTAAGCTTTTTGGAGGTGTCGAATTATGTCTGATACGCGTGTAAAACGTCTTATTCTGGTAATATCCATACTGTTTCCCTTTCTTATCGCGGCCACGCCGCTGTGCCGCGCGGACAATTTTCCCGATATCTCCACACTTGACCAAAGCTATGTTTTAAAAACCAACCGCCAGTTTTTCATAAAGGACAGCGGATACGTGCTGGTCAGCACGGACTCTGTAAAGGAAACTTTTGTTACCCTGCTGAACAGCAGCGGAAATCCGGATAAAAGCGCTCCCGTCATTGCCACCAGTGTTCCGTTCGCTTACCAGCAGGCCGTTCAGGTGAATAATTGCCTGTATCTTGCGGGCAAAGCCCCCGGCCGGGAAGGCTGCGTGAAAATCGCGCGGTTCCGTATTACGGACTGCAGTCTGGTTCAGAATGAAATCGAGGGCGTAAGCTGCGATTTTACGCGGGGCTTGCGCGCGGAGGCAGACGGCAGCTTTTTTCTGGTGACTGTTCCATACGGCGCTAAAACCGATCCGCTCTCCCCTTTCCGGGAATATGCTTTTGACTCGGAGCACGAGGGCGCACACTGTACGGAAAAGCCGGTTTCCAGCTC
>DATAML010000108.1:0-9774 GCA_036260545.1 Caproiciproducens sp. | reverse complement strand
ATTTTGTCGATGGTTTTTCCGCCGATTCCGATGCTCCCGTCAGATAACTCCTTGACGGTCACAAGAAAAAACTCCGCCGGAATATGAGTTACTTCCGAAGCAATCTTTGTGAACTTTTCGATAAGCTCCTCTTTCTGCTGCGGCGTCAGGCTCCCACCCTCCATGGTAATATAAGGCATTACAATTCCTCCTTTCTATTCGTTTTTGTCTGTCAGGTTCTGGTTTTCCACCGTTTTTTCAATTTCGGTTGAAACAACACCGCTTTGCTCCGCGGTGTTTTTCTCTTTGCGGCTTGAGACAAAGTCATGGATCAGTCCGTACAGGATACCGGCTCCAAGCCCGATGGAAAGCCAGAGCTGATCGGGGCTTTGGAACGCAAAAAAGACGGCGGCAAACAGCAGGCTGACGTAAATCATAAGACGCTTTCCGCGCTCATCCAGATAAACAGGTTTTCTTTGCTTTTTCATGGAATCACCGTTTTCTTAAATTTTTCCTTCCTTCAGAAGCCGCGCGGTTTTCAGCACAAGAACCTGCGTTTTTGCATCAGGAATCTCATTGTTCATGATCATTTCCACCGCTTTGTCCACCGGGATGCGTTCCACCTGAAGAAATTCGTCGTCATCGAAGTCGGTTTCACCGAAGGATTCCGCGCGGCAGGCGTAGAGGTAAATGATTTCGTCCGTGTAGCCCGGCGAGGGGTAGAGTTTTCCCAGCTCCAGATAGCCGGTGCCGGTGGTACCGGTTTCTTCCTTCTGCTCGCGCTTCATGGCTTCAAACGGGTCCTCGCCTTTTTCCAGCTTGCCCGCGGGCGCTTCCAGAACGGCTTGGCGGTAAGGGTAGCGGAACTGGCGCACAAAGAGCATTTCATCCTTGTCTGTCAGAACGGCGACGCTCACCCCGCCCGGATGGTCAACGCATTCGCGGATGGAGGTCCTTCCGTTTTGAAGTTCTACCTTGTCCACATGGAAGCGGACGACCCTGCCGACATAAATTTCTTTTTCTTCCAGCTTTTTCTCGATCAGTTTCATTGTTTACTCCAAGTTGTGATTACAATTTGTATAATTATATAATTATAATACTTTATGTTTTTTTCATAAGCTGAGCCTGCACACAACTGCACTTATCCAACTAGGCGCTATTATTTAGCTGCCCTCAGGCCGGGCAGGGCAGGCTGAGCCTGCACGCAAGTTAGCACTTAGCTAACTGGGTGCCTATCGAGGGCGAGGAGAAAAATCTTTATCACCACAAATCAAAAACTCGTGGTCGCCGTAGGCGCGTATGACGCTGCGTGCCCGAAAGTAAGCAAAGTCCCGGCAAGAGAGATTGGTAATTCCCGGCGGGAGGACTCCATCCAATCCCCATTGCATCCCCCAGGTATCCCCATATATCTCGGTTATATCAATTTTCTCTATGGTCTTCATTGACGGGAAAGCATTTCGTTTTGTACTCGGGCGCTTGGAGCGAGGAGAAAGGCCATTACTACCACAAGGGAAAACCCCGTGGTCGCCGCAGGCGCGAAAAGACGCTGTGCGTCCGCAGATGACAGAGAGATTCTCCCGCCGCAGCAAAACCGACCCCGCTCAAGCCAACAGAAAAATTCTTAGCTCACTGCTTAAACACATAGGTAAAATTCTTATTGTATCCGTAAAGCTCTTTGTAAAGCTGCGCGGCGCGGCTGCGGTAATAATCCATGACCTTGGAGGCTGCGTTTACCTCCGCCATGCTGCCGCCTGCGGCCTGTGCTTCCTCGCTGATTTTTTTCATCGCCGCGGCTTTTCCGTTTTCCCAGTCCTCCTGCTCTTTCTGCAGGGTTTTGGGTTTCATGCTGGAATCCGTGGCCATGTGTTTTTTCAGCTGCGCGTAGGCGCTGGCAATTTCCTTCTGCCACACCTCGCTGTATTTGTTGGACACATTCACCATATCGATGTTGGAAATGGCATTGTTGTTTTCCTTGATGTATGCCTTGTCGATCGGATTGGCCGCAAACTTTGTGTTAAACGCCTTGTCGTCGGTCTGGATTTCCAGAACCTGACCGGGCTGGGACTCTGCGGGTTCGTTTCCGGCGGAAGCCGCGCTGGAGGCTCCGCTTGCAGCCGGCACGGAGGAAGCCTGTGAGCTGACCTCCGAATTTACGGAAACGGCCGCGCTGCTCGATTGGGCAGGCTGCGCCTGGACCGGCTTTGACGGCTGGTTCCAGCAGCCCGCCAGAACGGACGCGCACAGCACAAAAGCAAGCAGTAACGCCGACGCCTTTTTCAACTTCATAAAGCCGCCCCCTTATTCCTCGGTCTGGCCGGATTCCCCGGAATCTTCGCCGGTTTCGATTTCATCGCCGGTTTCGGTATCGTCTGCGCCGGCGTCCGCGTCGCCCTCATCCGGCGGGAGTTCGTCTTCCTCCTCGCCTTCCTCATGAGCGGTACGGGCAAGGGTAACCACCTTGCTGTCCTCGCTCAAGCGCATGACGCGCACACCCTTGGAAGGCCTTGCGCATTCGCGGATAGAATTTGCCTGAATACGGATGATTACTCCGTCCGAAGCAATCAGGATTACGTCGTCTTCGAGGTCGACTACCTTAATAGCGGCAACATATCCGTATTTCTCGACATGATAATTGAGCAGGCCCTTACCGCCTCTGGACTGCATGCGGTAATCGCTGATGGGGGACAGTCTGCCGTAACCCGTTTCAGAAACGGTAAGGACAAGACCATCGTTACGCAGGACGCTCATTCCGATTACGGAGTCGCCCTCTTTCAGCGTAAGCGCCTTTACACCGCGGGCAACCCTGCCCATGGCGCGCACATCGTTTTCGTCAAAGCGGATGGCCATGCCGAGGCGCGTGGCAACCAGAAGCTGGCTGTCGCCGCCGGTGAGGCGAACCCAGCAGAGCTCGTCGCCCTCGTCAAGGTCAATGGCGATTACACCGCCCTTGCGCGCGGTATCGTAGGCGCTCAGGCTGGTGCGCTTAATCACGCCCTTGCGCGTGACCATCACAAGGTAGCTTTCCTCGTCGAATTCCGGCACGCGGATCATCGAGGTTACCCTTTCATCCTGCGCAATCGGCAGCAGGTTGGCAATATTCATGCCCTTGCTGGTACGGGAACCCTCCGGGATCTCGTAGCATTTCAGGCGGTAAACACGGCCAAGATTGGTGAAGAACATCACGTAATCATGGCTGTTGATTACAAACATTTCGGTGGCGACGTCTTCCTCGCGGCGCGTCATGCCGCTGATGCCGCGGCCGCCCCTGCGCTGCGTGCGGTAGGTGTCGGTCTTCTGGCGCTTGACATAGCCGAAGCTGGTCAGGGTCATCACGCATTCTTCCTGCGGAATCAGGTCTTCGATATCGACTTCGCCGCTGATTGTGGCGATCTCGGTGCGGCGCTCGTCGCCGAATTTGCTCTTGACGGCGATGGCTTCGGATTTTACGATGCCGAGCAGGCGCTCCTCGTTTGCAAGGATATCCTTGTAGTCGGCAATCTTCGCTTCCAGCGCGTTCAGCTCGTCCTCAAGCTTCTGGCGCTCCAAGCCGGTCAGACGGCCGAGCGGCATCTGCACGATGGCCTGCGTCTGGAGGTCGTCTAGACCGAAGCGTTCGCTCAGACGGCTTTTCGCTTCCGGTATGGATTTTGAGGAACGGATGATATTGATGACTTCGTCGATGTGGTCGACCGCGATTTTCAAACCCTCTAAAATATGGGCGCGTTCTTCGGCCTTCCGCAGCTCAAACTCGGTGCGGCGGCGCACGACGCCTTCCTGGAACCGGATGTATTCCTCAAGAATTTCCCTGAGCGTAAGGGTTTTCGGCTCGCCGTTCACAATGGCGAGCATATTCACGCCGAAGGTGGTCTGCATCTGCGTAAAGGAGAAAAGCTGGTTAAGCACAACCTGCGGGGAGGCGTCGCGTTTTACGCTGACGACCATGTGCATACCGTCGCGGTCGGAGTGATCTTCTACGTTGGAGATTCCGTCCAGGCGCTTGTCCTTAACGAGCTCCGCAATATTTTCAATCAGCCTTGCCTTGTTGACCTGATAGGGAAGCTCGGTAACGACGATATTGAAACGGCCGTTTTTTTCTTCCTCAATTTCCGCCCGCGCACGCACGGTAATGCGGCCGCGCCCTGTTGCGTAGGCGGCGCGGATGCCCGCACGGCCCATAATGACCGCGCCGGTGGGGAAGTCCGGACCCTTGATATGCTGCATCAGTTCGTCGAGGGTGGCTTCGGGGTTATCGATGAGCGTGCACATACCGTCGATGACTTCGTTCATGTTGTGCGGCGGGATATTGGTGGCCATGCCCACGGCGATACCGGTGGAGCCGTTTACCAGCAGGTTCGGAAAATGGCTCGGCAGAACCACGGGCTCCTTTAAGCGGTCGTCGTAGTTCGGCTGGAAATCCACGGTATCCTTGTCGATATCCGAAAGCATTTCCACGGCTATCTTGCTCATACGGGCTTCGGTATAACGGTAGGCAGCCGGCGGGTCGCCGTCCACGGAACCGAAGTTGCCGTGTCCGTCCACCAGCATATAGCGCATGGAGAAATCCTGCGCCAGACGCACCAGCGCGTCGTAAACGGACGCGTCGCCGTGCGGATGATAGCGGCCCAAAACGGAACCGACGGTATCGGCGCATTTACGGTAGGGCTTGTCCGGGGACAGGCTGTTTTCGAACATGGTGTAGAGAATTCTTCTGTGCACCGGCTTTAAACCGTCGCGCACATCCGGGAGGGCGCGGGAAACAATAACGGACATTGAATAATCCAGAAATGATTTTTTCATTTCCTTTTCAAGGTCAACGTTTATAATTCTCTGATCCTCTAGTAACTCATCCATTAACGGGCACCTTCTTGCTGATATTTTTCATTAAGTTTAGTACGGAGAATGTTCTGTATCTGTGTGCATTCCTGCTCGCTGATTGCTCTTTTCGGAATAAATCGCATTTCGTCCATTCCGGTATATAGAATAAACACCTTTTCGTCCTCATAGGCCCTGTAAAAGAGCCCGTAGGGAAGGGCGGCCGAATAACGGTCGGTTTTCAAGGTGATTTTTTCCTCGTCAAACTCTGCGGTCTGCGCCATAAATTTATTTTTATTGGCTTCGTATTCATTGAACGCACGTATGCGGATAAAATAGCGCACGATGGAATCGTAGAACGCGCCGATGATCACACCGACGATTGCCATGACGGTATAGACCACATTCTGGATAAAGTTCCCGCTGAAGAAAGCCCTCAGGATCAGCGCGGCAAAAACAAGCACGCATCCGGTAACGCGGAGAATGTTTGTTTCGTATTTTCTTGTGACCGCTTTCGCCGCGGCGGTTTTAAAATCGACATAGTCCGGTTTTGTAGTCAGATAGCTTACCGTAATCGGCTTTTCAATCAATCAAATCCCTCCTTCAGCGTCCGGTCTTTTCGTACCGCGCTGCAAACGTGTTCGCAAAATGCGCGGAAAGAGCGGCAACCTGTTCTTTTGGGAGCCCGCTCTTCCGTATGGTGAGCAGGTTCCGTTCCAGGCCGCCCGTAATCACAAAAGCGTCCTTTGTCTCAATGCATTTTGCAAAGTCCGTCCAGTATTCCAGAATTTTCTCATGCTGGTTTTCAATGACGACGCTGTCGCGGTAAACCATGATTTTCTCCGGGAGGGAAAGCAGCGCGTTGGAGCGGTAAAGCGTCTGCCCCCAGCGCCTGATCTCGTTCGGCTGAACAAAATAGAACGCCGCGGCTAAGGCCAGCGCAAAAAGTATTCCACAAACCGGCCCCACAACGGTGGAAAACCGGAAACGGTAAACCGGGATGACGGAGCCGATGAGCACGGCGGCGGTCACGCAGATGCCTGCCTTTACTTCTCTGCGGCGAATAGGGAAAAGCATACTCTGCGCGGTATAAAAAGCGCCGCCCCATTCGGACTCGCTTACAGTCTGTTCAATTATGGCAATCGGACTGCCCTCGTAAAAAGTCGGCACGGTGCTTCCTCCTTCTATTCGGATTTCAGCTAAAATCAGCGCTTAGGCTGGGTTCCTGCGAAGATCATGCCCTGAACCTCGGGCAGAACGCTGGGTTCCACGCAGCGCACGGGCAGAACCACCATATTTTTCTCTCCTATGTAGAGAATCACAAGGTCATGAAAGACTGTGCGTTCACAGGTTCCGTCCAGCGGAATTTCCCACCGGTTCTCTTCGGAACCCATGCTGATATGGTCGGGATAAATCTTCATCCGGGATTCTTTTCCGTCCGCAAGCTGCCGGGACTGAAACAGCATTCGAAAAAGCGGCAGGCCGGGAATCAGAAGGATCAAAACAATGCAGGCCACAAAAAGCTGCTCCATGCCCGGTTCGGAGGAAGCCCTCATTTTTTGCAGGGATGTGGCGGCCGTAATCACACAGAACACAATCGCCGCCGCAGAAAGAGCAATCCGCCGCATGGTGTACTGGGTTTTAAATAACGCGTAAAAAATTTCTTTGGAGGTCAGAACATACCCGAGCTTTATGCCGGTCTGCTGCTCCTCATACTCGGAAGCATCCTCGTCGGCAACCAGCTCCGCTTCGGAGCCGTCCCATTCCACATTTTCCTCTTCTTCTTCGGGAATGGTTTCATCCAGCAGCGTTTCGCCGGATTCTTCTTCCAGTTTTTTCTCCTGAGTCGGATCGGGGGTCTGTTCCCCCCGAGGTTCAGGAGGTTGAGAAGCGGTATCCTGTTCTTCCGGAAAATTTTTCATTGTAGTTTTTTCTCCTTTTCAAAATTTGAATCACTATAATTCGTTTTGTATAAAAAGCTTATTCTATACGATTTGTTGTATTAATTATATGTTAATCCTGTATAAATAATTTAGTAATATACAGGCTGTAATCAAATATCAAGGTTTTGCACGTATTTTGCGTTCTTCTCGATGAATTCCCGGCGCGGCTCGACCTTGTCGCCCATCAGGATGGTGAACGCTTCGTCGGAAGCGGCGGCATCCTCCACTTCCACCCGAAGCATCGTACGGGTGGCCGGGTTCATCGTGGTTTCCCAGAGCTGCTCGGAGTCCATTTCACCAAGGCCCTTGTAGCGCTGAATTTCATAACTGCTGCCCAGCTCGGTCATAATCCGGTCGCGCTCCTGGTCGCTGAACGCGTACTGGTGATTTTTGCCTTTGGTCAGCCGGTAAAGGGGAGGCTGCGCAAGATAGACGTGCCCTTCCTCCACCAGCGGTTTCATGAACCGGAAGAAGAAGGTAAGCAGAAGCGTGCGGATATGGGAGCCGTCGACATCGGCATCGGCCATGATGATGATCTTGCCGTAGCGGAGCTTATTCAGGTCAAATTCCTCGCCGATTCCGCAGCCCAGCGCGGTAACAACCGGCATCAGCTTTTCGTTTCCGTAGACCTTGTCAAGCCTTGCCTTTTCCACGTTGAGCATCTTTCCCCAAAGAGGAAGAATAGCCTGATATTTCCGGTCGCGTCCGCCCTTGGCGGAGCCGCCGGCGGAATCTCCTTCCACGATGTAGATTTCGGTCTCGTCCGGGTTCCGGCTCTGGCAGTCGGCCAGTTTGCCCGGCAGGGCGGCGCTTTCCAATGCCGATTTGCGGCGAACCAGGTCCCTGGCTTTGCGCGCGGCGTCGCGCGCGCGGGAGGCGGCAAGCGCCTTGTCGAAAATCGCGCGGGCGGTGGCCGGATTTTCCTCCAGATAGGTCGTGAATTTATCGGTAATCAGGTTGCTCACCAGCGTGCCGATTTCGGTGTTGCCCAGGCGTGCCTTGGTCTGTCCCTCAAACTGGGCTTCCTTCATTTTTACGCTGATGATTACGGTCAGGCCCTCGCGGACGTCCTCGCCCGAAAGGTTCTTGTCGTTATCTTTGAGAATATTGTATTTTCTGGCGTAGTCGTTCATCACGCGGGTAAGGGAACGCTTAAAGCCGTCCTCGTGCGTGCCGCCGTCCGTGGTATGGATATTATTGGCAAACGAAAGCATCAGCTCGTTGTAGGAATCGTTGTATTGCATCGCGATTTCCGCGGTGGCGGAATTGTCCGGCGCAACGGAAGTAAAATGGATGATATCCGGGTGGACGACCTCCACCGCTTTTTTCTTGTTGATATACTCCACAAAGCTGCTAATGCCGCCCTCGTAGCAGAAATTATTCTGGATACGGTTCTCCGGGTCGCGTTCATCAACCAGCTCGATATGCACGCCGGCGTTTAAAAACGCCTGCTCGCGCAGTCTTATCTGCAGGGTTTCGTAATCGAAAACCGTGGTTTCCTGGAATACCTCCGCGTCCGGCTTAAAGCGCACGAACGTGCCGGTTTTTTCGGTGGGGCCGCGCTTTTCCAGCTCAGTCACCGCTTTGCCGCGTTCAAAACGCTGGAAATAAACGAAACCTTCGTTGTAAACCTCGACCTCCAGCCACTCGGAAAGCGCGTTCACAACGGACGCGCCCACACCGTGCAGGCCGCCGGAGACCTTGTAGCCGCCGCCGCCGAATTTTCCGCCCGCGTGCAGCACCGTGAAAACGACAGTCACCGCGGGAATTCCCATTTTATGCTGAATGCCGACCGGGATTCCGCGCCCGTTGTCCAGTACGCTGATGATGTCTCCCGGAAGGATTTTTACGTCAATTTTATCACAATAGCCCGCCAGCGCTTCGTCGATCGCGTTATCCACGATTTCGTAAACGAGATGGTGCAGTCCGCGCGGGCCGGTAGAACCGATATACATTCCGGGACGTTTGCGGACCGCTTCGAGCCCTTCCAGCACCTGTATCTGATTTTCATCATATTTTTGCTGTGTCTGCGTGATTTCGCTAAACTCCAAGTTTAACCCTCCAGTTATTATACATACCGTATGTAATATTTTTCTTATTTAACCTCTACATTGCCGTCCATGCGGCCTGTTTTTTCGGATAAGTTATCGGGCTTTATATCGAACGGTGAAGGGAATCAGGAACCATGTAACCGTAACCCCAATCGCCGTAATGATCAAAAGAAAGGGAAGACTGACGGATGGAATCATAAGGAAAAGCCAATTCATACCGACGATTGCCAGAAGCGCGGCGGCAGCCAGCAGGGCCGTGCTCCCGCCCCGGACAATCCGGAACTCTTTTTTGCAGTGCGGGCAGATTCCGGTTTTACCCCTGTTATTTTTCACGTCGGGGTAGAGAAAACGCGCTTCGCAGTAAGGACAAAGTGGCAGCTTCAGCATAACGCGCTCCTACAGCTTTCTTGTGTAATTCATCACAATGGACCGTTCGCCGCCGTTTCGGTTCTGCGCTCCGGGCGGCGGGCTCTGAAGGCCGCGGCGGCGGCTTTCACCGGGCGGTTCAATGCGGTAACCCCCATTCTGCGTTTCGGGCGGCTCAATCCGCGGGCCGCTGCGCACATCCTCGGGAGGCCGCCTGCGGGTTACAGGCTTTTTGAACCGTACCAGAAAAGGTGAGGAAAGAAAAAACAGCAGAAACGGCAGAAAAACCAGAAATAAAACCGTCAGGCTGAATTCCCGTATGAGGAGAATCTGAACCAGAAAGACTGCCGCGCTGATGAGAACGGAAATCATCCCGAAGAAAACCAGCGCCGGGTGCAGCACAATATTGGAATATCCGCCGCACTTGGGGCATCGGTATTCGCCCTGTGTTTTCAGTATCCAGCATTTTAAAAGGCCGATTTTCCGGCCGCAGTACGGACATTGTGCCAATTTGAATATCTGCATCGAGTCTGCCTTTCCTTCCGTCCGCCGCAGTGCGGCAAGCGGAAAAATATATCAAACATTGGAAATTTCATCAATAAAGGCGGTGCGCTTCAAAAGGG